>NZ_JBRIMB010000002.1:0-230973 GCF_052977265.1 Shewanella sp. 0m-8
TCAACAGCTAGCGGCTAGCACTGCAACGAATGTAACAGGTGCAACCGCTGTAAACAGTATTAAGCACTCACTGCCACGCTTTATCGATTGTACTAATTAACATACCAAATACCCTCAACAGCTAGCGGCTAGCACTGCAACGAATGTAACAGGTGCAACCGCTGTAAACAGTATTAAGCACTCACTGCCACACTTTATCGATTGTACTGATAACATATCAAACGCCCTTAAGAGCTAGCGGTTATGACAGTAAGCGGTACTGCGGTCTAACTGCGACCAAATGCACTGTGCTAGTCGTTCTTTCTAAAAATCCGCCCTCACAGTAGCTTAGATAAAACTTCCACATACGAATAAAGTCGTCGCCGTAGCCAAGCGCTTTTATTTGCGGCAATGCCGCATCGAAGTTATTGTGCCAATCTTTTAGGGTTTTAGCATAATCTAGCCCCATATCGTCCACCGACCAAGTGACAAAGTCGGTATGCTTAGTCAGCTCATTGGTCATACGGGTCACCGAAGGCAAGCAACCTCCCGGGAAGATATAGCGCTGAATAAAATCAGCCCCTTTACGGTAGCTATCGTAACGCTGATCAGCAATGGTAATCGCTTGAATAAGTAAACGCCCATTCGGTTTAAGTAAGCTTTGTAGCTTTTTAAAGAAACCGGGCAAATATTCATGCCCTACGGCTTCAATCATTTCAATAGAAACCACTCGGTCAAATTCACCCGTTAAAATACGATAATCATCTTTAAGTAAGCTAACACTATCCTCTAGCCCCTCTTGCTCAACACGGTTTTTCGCATACTCAAACTGTGCATCGGAGATGGTGGTGGTCGTCACCTTGACCCCATAATGCTTAGCAGCATAGATAGCCAATGCTCCCCAACCGGTTCCGACCTCCAGTAAAGTTTGCCCTGGCGTTAAATCTAAGCGCTCACAAATGGTCTTAAGCTTATGTTGCTGCGCTTCATCAAGTGTTGCACCGCTATGAGGATATAAGGCACTGGAATACAACATCTCTTGGTCGAGAAACTGCTGGTACATCTCATTACCTAAATCATAATGGGCAAGAATATTACGCTTTGACCCCGCTTCAGTATTACGATTAACCAGATGCGATAAGCGGCTAAATGGCGCGGTCAACCATGATAACTTTTGCTCTAATTTATCCAGTAGAGGCAAATTTCGAGCAAATAGCTGCACGACTTTCGTTAAATCAGGGCTAGACCAGTGATCTTGAATATAAGCTTCACCAGCGCCAATGGACCCCGACAATAACACTTGGCGATAAAAACGGGGTTTATGCACCACTATCGTGGCATGTAAGTCAGACTCTTTGCGGCCAAACTCATAACTGTTTTCACCATCGATAAGACTTAAGTGGCCCTCAGCTAAACCTGGCAGCACATTGAGGAGTAACTTTCTTGCGAGGCTATCAGGCAAGCGCTCAGTAGCCAGATTGTGTTTAGTGGTTATATTTTCCATTATGATTTCTCCGCTGGCTTATCTGGGTGGCCAATAAATGGCACGCGCTTAATAAACAGTTTTAGTGCTTGCCAATAGATCCCCTGAACGATTTTTAAGGTCATAAAAGGAAACTTAAGCAGCATTGCCTTTAAATTTTGAGCGCTCATCTCTCGCTTAAATAAGCATAAATTGGCATCGAACAGTTTCTGCGTATTACGGTTTTCAATCCCGACTCTAACGTCTGAAGCTGGCGCCTTAATCCGCCATATATATTTCATATTCAAGTCCATAAAGGGCGAGACATGAAACGCTTTATCTGTTGGCTCAGGCTTTTCAAGGTCAATCAAATAGTAATGGCGTTCATTCCAAGGTGTATTGCTCACCTCAGCGAGTAAGTATTTCGCTTTAGTATCCCTGTAACAGAAAAAGCAATTTATCGGGCTAAAGTAGAAACCGAAGTGACGAACTTGGCCGATAAATACCACCCTATTACAAGCCTGATTAGCACCAAGCTCTGATGTCTTAAGCAATACTCGGGTTTTTAAATCCGGTTGCTCTGCCACCATCTGATTCAAGTAGTCAGTTTGCTTAAACCTTAGCGGCGCAAAATGCTTAGATGAAAATACCCAGCTCATGCTTTCTAATTGGTTTAATTCATCAAGATCGATACCAAGCATCGCCATCGGATAATTAAATCCATGATGACTTGGTTGGTAACGTCGGTGCATGACATTGCCTGTATAGACACCGCTGACCAATGTCTTTAGCGCATGGCTCATAAACGCATCCCAAAGTGTTCACATACATCAAATGCACTGTGTACACCGTCCTCATGAAAACCGTTGTACCAATATGCCCCCGCAAAATGGGTATGGTTAACACCTGAAATCAGTTCTCGCTGAGATTGAGCTCGCATGCTCTGCTCATTAAAAACCGGGTGCGCATAATTAAAAGTACGCAGTACCTTATCTGGTGAGATCAACTCTGATTGATTTAATGTCACGCAAAATGTCGGAGCCGATGCTGGCAAACGCTGCAAAATGTTCATATTGTAGGTTACAGATGCTTGGCGCTGAGTATTACCGTCTAAGCGATAGTTCCAGCTTGCCCATGCAGCGCTTCGCTCAGGCATGAGCTTTTCATCTGTGTGCAAGACGACTTCATTATTCTGATAAGCCAATTGGCTTAGCACTTGCTGCTCATCGCCAGTAGCATCTTCAAGCATGTTTAAGGCCTGGTCGCTATGACAGGCCAAAACCACCTCATCAAACTCCTGCCACTCACCTTGATCAATTTTTAACTCAACTCCCTTGTTAGTTCGCTTTATCGCTGTGACAGGGCTATTTAAATGAATCGACTCTTTAAAGGGGGCGATTAGATCAGGGATATAGCTGCGAGAGCCCCCTTCAAGCACATACCATTGCGGTCTGTCGGCAATATTTAATAAACCGTGATGTTGAAAAAACTGAATAAAGAAACGCAGTGAAAAAGCGCGCATATCGTCAATACTGGATGACCAGATAGCCGCGCCCATCGGCAAAATATAATGCTCACTAAAGAAGTCGCTAAACCCCTTCGCATCTAATAGCTCACCTAATGTTTGATATTCATAGCTATCGTCGGCAAAAGCTTGTTTACAGAGCTTATTAAATCTTAAAATCTCTAAAATAAATGACCAGAACTTAGGCCTAAATAAGTTACGCTTTTGAGCAAATAAAGAGCTCAAGGTATTACCGTTGTACTCCAGTCCAGTATTGGCATTATGTACACTGAAACTCATCTCTGTGGCCAGCGCGTTAACATTTATCCTTGCCAAAAGTTGCTCAAACCTTGGGTAAGTGCGGTCGTTAAACACGATGAACCCTGTATCAATAGCATACTGCTTTCCCGCGACTTCAACATCGACCGTAGCAGTGTGGCCGCCAATATAGTCATTCGCTTCAAATACTGTGACGTCGTGCTTTTTAGATAAAATATGCGCGCAGGTGAGCCCCGAGATCCCGGTACCTACAATCGCTATTGTTTTACGCTGCTTATTATTTTCTACGATATTCATTAGCGTACCTTTTTAGCTGCTGTTGGCTTATCTGCTTGTTGTTCTGCATTCTGAGACTTCGCATTTGTAGATTCTGTATTTATAGACTCTGTATTTTCAAGCTCTGTATTTATAGACGGTGTACTTTTAGCTTGGGCCGTCAAAGGTTCAGGCGAAGCCGAATGTGGGGGACGATTTAATCTCTCCCATAGGCTTCTTGGGAGTAACGAGATGAGCTTTAGAAGTAAGGTGAATTTTTTCGGAAAATGAATTTCTCGCGCTCCTTTTTCTAGCCCGCTGCGAATCGCCTGTGATGCTTGCTCTGGCGTTTGCTGCATCGGCATTGAAAAATTGTTTTTATCCGTTAGCGGGGTTTTAACAAAGCCGGGGCAAATAACGCTCACACCGATATTGTGTGGCTTTAGGTCGATAGCAAGAGTCGCTGCTAAATATTGCACGGCGGCTTTAGATGCACCATAAGCTTCAGCGCGCGAAAAAGGCAAATACACAGCACTTGAGCCCATTAAAGCCAACCTGCCGCCCTTTGCAATCATTGAGGTAAATGCCGATAAGCAATAACCCATGGCAATCAGATTAGTACGGATCACTCGTTCAAAAAGCTCACAGTCAAAATTGAGTGCGTCATCTATGTATTCACAACTACCCGCGTTTAAAATAACTAAGTCTAGCGGGCGCGATAGTTGCGACTTCACTTTAATCGCTTGTGCTGCAACCTGTTCATTGTCTGTTATGTCAAATATAAGCTTTTCAGCCCCATGTAGCTGAGATAACGCCTGCTGATTACGTCCACAAGCAAATACCTTCCAGCCATCGGCTAAGTAGTCTTTTGCTAACTGCAAACCAATGCCAGAGCTTGCTCCAGTAATCAGCACGCTTTTTTGATCCTTGGGTGAGATTGTGGCCGCGTTCATGTTGAAGCCCTAGCCTTAATCATCTTCACTGCACTGCCGAGCAAAGGAATGTGCTCGTATAACATCGCGCCCACATCGAAGAAGTCCTGATGCTGAGTAATTTTGCGCTCAAGCCCAAGTAAACTGACCCCTTCGACTGAGATCTCTGCGCCGCCATTAAGTTTAGGGTGTACAAACTTCATGGTCCATATGAGCGTTGCAGCTCCCTTGGCATGTATCACCTGATGGATATCAAAGTGGATGAAATCGATATTCTGATAAAGTTTACCGAAATACTCGGTAAGCGCTGCAAGACCAGACACATGGTGCAGCGGATCGCTAAACTGAATATCTTCACTATAGACTTGTGCTAACTGATGCAAATTATCTTTATTAAGCACCTGATACAAAGCAATAAAGTTATCAACGAGTACTTTCTCATCGGCAAGCTGGTCACTGACATCACAAGGTGTCTTATCTGAGGTGAACACTTCAATATTGGACATCATCCAAAAATCTCCTTATCTAAATCCACAGTGCCAGTGTTAACGAATTCTTTGCTTGTAGAACGCTTCATTACGGATAACTCGGCGATAGCTCTATTTCTAGCAAACTTGTGCTCGACTATGGGTGGAACATAAACGGGTGGAACATAAACGCTACTATCAAAAAGCTGCGCAGGTGATGGCATTTTAAGCTTATGAATTAATTTCAAATCTACGCCATCTAGCTCAGGTAAATACTTACGGATGAAAGCGCCTGTTGGATCAAACTTTTCGCACTGAGAAATAGGATTAAACACCCTAAAATAGGGCTGAGCATCACACCCGGTCCCCGCAGACCATTGCCAGCCGCCGTTATTCGCCGCTAAATCACCATCGATCAACTTTTGTTTAAAATACCCCTCCCCCCAACGCCAATCGATAAGCAGATGCTTGGTTAAAAAACTCGCAGTGACCATACGTAAGCGATTATGCATCCAGCCCGTTTGATTGAGTTGCCGCATAGCCGCATCAACCAGTGGGTAACCGGTGCGCCCATCACACCAGGCTTGAAATTCTTGCGGATTATTACGCCAAGCAATGTTATTGGCGAGAAGGTTGAAATTGCCCTGCTTGGATAGTCTTGGAAAAGCCACCAGCAGATGACGGTAAAACTCACGCCAAATGAGTTCATTGAGCCAACATCGAGCGGGGCTTTCATCGTGAACGAGGGCATCTGGAAAATGGCTTAGCAATACTTGCACACATTGGCGCGGGCTAAGCACGCCTATCGCCAGATATGCAGAGATTTGACTGGTTCCATCAAGCGCGGGAAAGTCTCGTGTTTTTTGGTAGTCGACCAACTTGTGGTTTGCAAATTGACGTAACTGCTCTTGAGCCGCTTCCTCACCCGCTGTCCATGCTTGGCTCGACTGTTTTTCACAATGCAAGTTTAAGTGATTAGGTTTAGGTAGCGCTGCCGATACCGCTTGTGGCTTAGCTAAAGTCGTTATCTGATTTTGTGCCGCAATTTGACGCCACTTTTTTGCGAACGGGGTAAAAACCTTATACATCGCCCCCGATAGATTAAGCACACTAAGAGGTGCCAGCAGGCAATGCTGCTGGTAAAGCTCAATATTAATCCCGGATACTGCGACAGCATGATCTCGTTGCTGCTCGTTAAATTCTGGCTCACTGCTGGCAAAGACTTTTTCAATCTGCCAATCATTGATGTATCTGCCTAACCATTGAGGGATCTCATCGAAAGTCTCTAGATGACAAACATCGAGAGGGATCCCAAGCTTGGCGAGCTCTACAGCAAGCAAGTTAAGCTGCCTTTCAATAAAATCTAATTGGATCGGTGCGACATCATGGGCTTGCCACTGCGTTGGTGTAGCTAAAAATAACGCTCTGACACTGGCACCGCGACTGCTTGCATACTCACAAGCAGCCATTAAGGCTTGGTTATCTTGTAAACGCAGGTCATTTCTAAACCAAATCAAGGCGTGACCAAATGGTTGCTGATGCTCACTCATTAGTCTCTCCTGTGCTCAAATATCATCTCTAATAGGCATAGCGTAATTTTAGCTCTTGAGGGTGCGGGTTTAGATAGACTTGGTTTTCAATATAAGGCGTTGGAAACTCTCTTAGATAATGATTAATAAGCGTCATCGGCACCAAAATAGGTTGTAAGCCTTGGTTATATTTAAGGATGGATTCGCTCAGCTCAGACTTTTGAGCACTCGATAAATGTTTCTTGAAGTAACCTTGGATATGCTGCAGCGCACTCGTGTGATTTTTACGGGTCGCTCTGATCTTTAAGATCTGCATAAAGCCAGTAAAGTAATCGTTGGCGATTTGCTCAAGGTCGCCAGTCAAATCGGCTAGTAAAGGCCCGAGTTCTCTATATAGTTTGGGATTATGTGCCATTAGCATATATTTATAACGAGCATGAAAATCGAGGAGGTTACTTTTGGTAAAGCCTGATACTTTTAAGCAATGCCAGTCATGATAGGCATAAACGCGAGTGAAGAAGTTTTCACGGATCCGTAAATCATGCAGCCGCCCCTCCTCTTCAACAGGCAATAAAGGGTATCGCTCCATTAATTTTCTAGCGTAAACACCAATGCCCGATTTCCAGCCATTATTCGTCCCATATTTATATTCAGTCACCCGCTCCATACCACAAGTCGGTGACTTCGCGCACAGGATATAACCGCCCAAAAAATCCAATTGTTCAACTTTTTTCTCGCTAAATGCGTTCAATTTGTCAGTCACATCCACCGAACCATCAGCGCTTTTTACAAAGATGACGTCACCGTCTTTTTCAAGGCGAATCGATTTTCTTGGCGCCCCCATGCCAATCGCCATTTCAGGGCAAACTGGCACGTAATGAAAATGCTCAGCAATCTCTTTACGACAATAACTCGACGCTTTATGACCACCATCGAAACGTACTTTCTCTCCGAGTAAACAGGCACTAATTCCGATTTGGATTTTATCTGGATTAAATTGGCTCATGGTCAAACTCCTCTATTAAGAAGTACTTACGTTTCCAACTTACACAAAGATCACTTTTGCTACAATTTATATTAATAAGGACACATAAAAAACGCCAGCTATTATGCTGGCGTTTCAAGTACTTACTTAACTAGTAATCTTAACTAACAATATGCTTAACGGCTCTTTTGCGCAAAACGCTCCAAGCCCCATACCAATAAAATACCGGCAAACATGGCGATAACGGCATAAATCACCAACGAAGGTTGACCGGTAAGGTGTTCATACTGCATTGGCGAAATGATACGCTCATCAAGCGGCACCATTTGGCCTTTTGAGTTTTCGCGAAAAGTCAGCACCTCTTTCCAAGGCCAAATTTTACCTAAGGTACCCAGCATCAAGCCCGTTAAAAATACCAACGTGGCGTCATGATACTTTCTCAGCAGCGCTGACAATACGTGACTAAAACTGAGTATGCCGATTGCCGCACCTGCGGCAAAGGTCGCCATAATCGCAATGTCAAAGTTCTTCACCGCGCCAATCACTGGCGTATATAACCCCAGGAGTAACAATATAAAGCTGCCTGAAATCCCAGGCAAAATCATTGCGGTAATCGCAATACAGCCACCAAGAAAGACATTCAGATAAGTCATTTCAAGCGCTATAGGGTTTAGCATGGTAATACCCCACGCAAAAACAACGCCTAAAACAAATAATACTAAACGTCCTATGGTGATCCCCCGTACCTGCTTAAGCATGTGCACAACTGAGATAACGATAAGACCAAAGAAAAACGACCACACAGGAATTGGATGAGTATCTAGCAGATAAGTGATCAATTTAGCCAAGGTAAGGATACTGGTTAAGATCCCGCCAAAAACACACACTAAAAACGGACCATTAATATGCATGAAAGCGGCTTTTACACCTTGCTCTTTTATTACAGTCAATAAAGAGGGTCTAATCTTCTTTATACTTTCTAATAGCGGATCGAGGATCCCGGTAATAAAGGCAATCGTGCCGCCTGAAACACCAGGAACCACATCGGCGGCTCCCATTGCCATCCCTTTAAGGTAGGTCTTTAAATAATTCACTTTATTCCTTAATTCACACAAAACTTTTTGTCGGCAAAATTATACGTCCCATTTCCATAAAAAAGGAAATGAAGTTTACTTTTCTAAAGCTAAATTAACCTACGGCTGGCATTTATTGTTAATTCAATGTTAACCTCATCCGACCAGTAAGAACCACGTAAGATATACAAGGACAAGCAACTGATGAGCAACATCAATACTAATAACAAGCCCACTAAAGTCATGTCTCTCTATAACCGTGTCACTCGGTTGCCATTTGGCAATAAAATATTCTCGCTAATGGTGAGCCGTATGGCTCCTTATTTTGGCACAGTAAAGCCCATCATCAGTGAATTAAATGTGAATCGCTGTGTCTGTCAGATAAAAAAGCGCAAAGCAGTACACAATCATATCCAAACTGTACACGTTATTGCGATCTGTAACGGACTTGAGATGGCAATGGGCGTGATGGCTGAGGCTTCTATTCCACATCACTTAAGATGGATCCCAAAGGGGATGAGCGTGGACTACACCGCTAAGGCTGGCAGCGATATAACTTGTATTGCACAGGTGAAGCCTGAGCAATGGACTCCAGGTGATATGTTAGTCCCTGTCACCGCCTATGACACTGATGGGGTTGTCGTCGTGCAAGGTACTATCAAACTTTGGATCTCAGAAAAACCTGCGAAAAACTAACCTAAAAAAGCAAAAGTTCTCGACCGATACAAATAGCACTTGTCGGTCGCTGTTTTCCTGCTATCATTTCGAATAATACAGAAACATAGTCATTGTTTTTAAGCTGCGTTAACTAAAATACTTAATCTACACGCTGAATTTAAACGCTAAAAATAGCCACTCTAGATCGACTCTGCATATAGCCACTGACTATAGCCACTAAATTTTGACACTGAATATGGACACTGAATATGGACACTGAAATTGCCGCCAAAGCCCTAAAAGAGCTGGGTCACCCAACGCGCTTGACCCTATTTAGATGTCTTGTCAAAGCGGGCCATAAAGGGCTGCCGGTAGGCCAGCTACAAGAATTGTTACAGATCCCAAACTCTACCTTGTCTCATCACCTTTCAAGTTTAATGTCTGCAGGCTTGGTCAAGCAACATAGAGAGGGGCGTGTACTGCATTGCATTCCACAATTTGACTGCTTAGATGGCCTAATACAATTCTTGCAAGAAGAGTGCTGCACTGACGAGTCTTGTTAACTGGCTTTGTAATCAACAGCCTCAATGACCGTAAACTAGAGTGACAATTTAACTCAACAATCGTCCTGCCAATAGAAGCAAATGAACTCGATGACAAAAGTAGGCATAACACGTGGCACAATAGACAGTTGGGATGATACTAAGGGCTTTGGCTTTATCCAAATCCCAGGGCAAAAACTGCAAGTATTTTTACACATCTCAGCCCTCGTCAATAACAGCCCACGGCCACAAGCGGGCAATCGAGTCCAGTTTCACCAGAGCAAAGATAGACAAGGCAAATTACAAGCCCAGCGAGTGCAATTGCTGAGTACAGGCGAGGTCAAACCTAGCCGAAAGTTCACCAGTTCACGCAGTCGCTTCAGCATTGGAGTCGCCCTAAGCTTTATCTGTATCTTGAGCTTCGGTTACTCACAACAACATATCCCACTCTGGATTTTGCTCTATTTTATCATTACAAGTCTTGTGACGTTTATTGCCTACGGCTGGGATAAGCGTTCAGCACGTAAAAATCGATGGCGCGTCAGCGAATTTAAACTACACCTATTAAGCTTATTAGGCGGCTGGCCAGGAGCACTACTGGCTCAACAATGGCTCAGGCACAAGTCATCTAAAGGTCGGTTTAAGTTTATCTTATGGCTTACTATCAGCTTAAATCTCGGGCTGATTTACCTTGTTTATTCAAAGATATTAACAGCACTATTGACTTAAGTGAGTAAACTTAAGGTTTGCATCCCAATTAAGCTCTGCTTAACCACGATTTTCTGCACGGATTTACCTCTAGAGAGGGATTCGTTATCATGAGTGTCTAATCAAACCAAAGTGATTCAAAAATGAAAGTTATTTTAGCTGTTGTGATTATTGCCTGTGTTGTTTTCTACTTTTTCTCCTCTATGAATAACCAAAAGGCGTCCAAAGAGAATATCGCTATCGGCAGTGCTTTCTTAGCCGATAACAAACTAAAAGATGACGTAACAACCACAGCTTCAGGCCTGCAATATCAAGTGCTTGAACCAGGTACTGGCACTGTGCACCCGAAAGCAAGCGATACTGTAACCGTGCATTATCATGGCACCTTGATTGACGGCACTGTTTTCGATAGCTCAGTTGATCGTGGAGAGCCCATTGCCTTTCCACTTAACCGTGTAATCAAAGGCTGGACCGAAGGCGTACAGTTGATGGTGGTTGGTGAGAAAGCGCGTTTCTTTATACCAAGTGAATTGGCATACGGTAACCGCAGTGCAGGCAAAATCGCAGGAGGTTCAACCCTGATCTTTGATGTTGAACTTATCAGTATCGATTAAAGAATGAATCATCATAAAAAAGCCCGAATGCATAAACATTCGGGCTTTTTTTTGACATTCATTTGAAACGTTACGCTTCGTAGCCAAACGGATCGTCGATTGAGTGCGCTGGCTTTGTGAACCACACAGGGCCTTGCTCTGTCATATACTCTTGTATAAATAGATGGTCTTCATGGCGCACGCCAAACTTACCCGGTACACATAACCCTTGCGACATAAAAAAGACGCCTCATTACTTATAACGAGGCGTCTTTGATGACTCTTTGATAATCTAGCTTAGCAATTTACGCTTCGTAGCCAAATGGGTCGTCAATTGAGTGAGCTGGCTTTGTAAACCAAACTGGGCCATTCTCAGTCATATAGAAGTGGTCTTCATGACGTACCCCAAATTCGCCTGGTACACACAGCATTGGCTCGTTACTGAAACACATACCAGCTGCAAGTGGAGTGTGATCGTTCAGTACCAAATAAGGCCATTCATGAATATCTAAACCAACCCCATGACCAGTACGGTGTGGCAGACCCGGTACATCATAACCAGGGCCAAAACCAGCAGCTTCTAGTACATCACGCGCTGCGCGGTCAACGCTGGCACAGGTTGCACCTATTTGCGCAGCTTCAAACCCAGCTATTTGTGAGTCTTGCTCAAACTGCCACAACTCACGTTGACGTGGGCTAGGCTCACCATATACGTAGGTTCGAGTAATATCTGAGTTGTAGCCATGTAGCTGACAACCTGTATCAATCAATACCGTATCATTAAGCTCTAGCGCCTTTGGTGATTTAACGCCATGCGGGTAAGCACTGTCTTCACCGAAAAGCACGATACAGAAGTAAGAGCCTGCAGGAATGCCAACCTTAATATGTGCAGCATTGATAAAGGCTTCCACTTCGCTAGTGGTGATACCTTCATGCAAAATACGCGCTACCGCTTTATGCACTTCCATTGTCATATCTTTAGCGCGTTGTAGCAGGCTTATTTCTACAGCCGACTTGATCATGCGACAACCCGCTGTTACAGGCTTAGCATTAACATAGTTATATTGAGGATGCTCTTGGCGTACGCCATCGAAAATAAAGAAGGCTGCTGACTCATCAATGCCAATATCGCCCGATGTGATCCCCATGTTCGCCAGTACATTACCGAACAATGCAAACGGGCTTTCATCTTCTTGCCAAGTATTAACTTTACCGCCAATGACCATGTAACCATTTAAGGTATCAACTTCAAACGCTGGTGCAATATATTCAAGCGATCCCTTAGCTGGAAGAATCGCCCCCACCATACGCTCGCTGGCATACCAACGTGTACCGGTGTAATAGTAAAGGTTAGTGCCTGCATTAAGGTAAATAGCGGCAATTCCTTGCTCGTTCATAATAGCTTGCGCTTTAGCGATACGAGCTTGGTACTCTTCACGACTTATAGCCTCAACACCTTGAGTCATATTCGTTAATTTTGCTAATTCCTGCTCTGCGGTAGAACCGCCAACACCTAAGGTCATATGCTTACCCTTCACTTAATTATTTATATTTAAACCTAAACAAGGCTCATTCATTT
The DNA here is from genome assembly GCF_052977265.1 of Shewanella sp. 0m-8. Lineage (NCBI taxonomy): Bacteria > Pseudomonadati > Pseudomonadota > Gammaproteobacteria > Alteromonadales > Shewanellaceae > Shewanella > Shewanella sp. 0m-8. The sequence goes on from NZ_JBRIMB010000002.1 coordinate 12,545, forward strand.
GAACCAATGACAATGACACACTTTTATGACCCACTTTCTAGCATAAAATATACAAAGCGTCAGTAATAAATAGGACAAAATGCAAATAATTATCGATCCCAGTAATCAGTTTTGATCGCAATTAGGAGGACTAATTTTGAGGAACATGGAGGAACTTAATTAAGTAGCTATATTAAAGAGCTATATTAAAGGACTGTATTAAAGGACTAATAAATGAAGATAGTGAAATAATAGCGTGACACCAAAAATGCTGCCACATCCATTCACAGACAGTAGCGTCTGATTCATCTAAACACTATTTAGCCAGCATCACTTTTAAACCACGACAAACAATAGTCTCGCGGTCATCAACACGATTAACTTTCACTTGTGCCATAGGGATCGCTAAAGCCATCTCTTTTATAGAAGCCAAGCAACCTTGATAGTAGTGGGGGTTGCTCATCAAATTCCCCGCAAGATGGATCCGTGATGGGTTAAATAGATTTACAACCCAAGCTAAGCTGGTGCCAATATAACCACCAGCTCGAGCGAGATCTTCATTACGTACTATATTGCGACGTTTGATTGCCGCGCCGCTCGATAGCTGCTCCAGACTAAACTCTCCCGACTCGGTCATCAAACGACAATGCCCCAATTCACCAGCCATTCCAGAGGCACCAGTAAAAGGTACGCCATTAATCGCAATAGACATACCAATACCCATATCGCACATAACGAGTAGCTCACATACTTGCTTAGGGTCTATCAGCGCCTGTAAGCCAGCATCGCAGTCATTGGCAATCAGTATACGCGCAGCTTTAGTCATTAACTTATCGGCATTTAAGCCCTTAAGCCCGGGTAACGACTGACATGAAACTAATTGCTGCTCCTGTACTAACCCTGGAAGCGCAATGCCTAGCGCGTAGTCATTTAAGCCATAATCTTGCTCTAGCTCTATGATCTGAGTATTTAAACTATCTATGTTAAAGCTATCTGCCACAGCGATTTTGTACTGCTCGATTCGGCCTTGAATTTTTATCTCAAATAAGGCTTTCGACCCACTAATATCGATTGTTAATGTTTGCACTCAGCCCCCAATGACACGGTTATACCACGACTAATACCCATCCCCACGAACAAATAAAATTCTAACATAATAAAGACTTACAACCCTACACTGGGGTTTAGAATAAACGTTAACCGCGTTAATATTGAGCAATTACTCTATAGTTATCGACACGATTTCCCAAGATTGCTCAAGCTCAATTCAGCACTTATTGATCAAATACAGCTTTTACTCGGCACCACTTCCACCAAGCGATAAGGACTAGCAGTGCGGCTATCAAAGGCAAACAGCTGACCAGTAACACGCTCCAACCTAGCTTATGGATCACTAAGCCCGCACTGAGTGATGCCAGCGCCTGCGCACCAAATACAAACGTGTCGTTAAATGCTTGCACCTTGTAGCGCTCACTCTTGCTATAACAGCGTGGGAGTAAGGCTGTACCGGCTACAAATAGGAAGTTCCAGCCTATACCAAGTAGTACTAGCGCAGCCCAGTAGTTAAGTAGATCCCGCCCCATAATCGCTGTCACTATGGTGATAAGGTAAGCGCAAAGACCCAATAACATCATCTTAGATACCCCTAAACGGGCAATGAGTATGCCGCTAAATAACGAAGGTAAATACATCGCGATAATATGACTTTGGATCACCCATTTTGTATCGGCGAGGGAGTGATGCTCAACATGATGCATATGCAGCGGCGTTGCCGTCATAACAAAACTCATCATGGCATAGCCTAGGGTCGCCCCCGCAATGGCAACCCAGATCTGTGATTGGCTTAATATGTTCATTAACGGTCTAGCATCAACTTTTTCAGTCTTATTTTCTAAGGCTTGTTCGAGTTTAGGCTCTCGGTAGAAACTTAAAATTAGCGCTGCAATGAGGCTAACGACGGTTAGGCACAAAAACGCACCAACATAGGCCTGTTGCCAGACGGTTGTTCCCCACACAGCCAGTTCGGGTCCTATAACTGCCGCAGCAAGGCCGCCAAGTAACACTCTAGATGCTGCTTTCGCAGCCATAACCTCACTGACCGACTCCATAGCCGCAAATCGATACTGCTGCACCACAGCACCTGCAGCCCCAAGTAATGTGCCGCTAACGCAGAACAAAATGAAATTATGCTGAGATGTCGCTAATGCCGCAAGCAGCCCAGACATTGCCGCAACTAAGGCGCCACAGATAAAAACCGGCTTACGCCCAAAACACTGCATCAACTTAGAGACAGGCAGCACAGACAAGGCGAGTCCTATCACCATCGAGGCGATGGGCAGGGTCGCCAACTCAGGTGATGGCGCAATTTCAGCGCCAATCAAGCCACCGAGCAGCATCATCATAGGCGTGGCACTCATGGCAAATGCCTGTGCTAGCATTAATATCCAAACATTAAATGGCATAAAATAGGTATTCCTTAATGCTGCAAAGTGTAAATATTGCGCTGTGTTTATAACCAATTTTTATATTAAGCCATAGTGGCATGAACACTTGGCTTAATAAACAATTCGTCCAATTAGCTTCACACAGATACTGACTCCCGCAGATAAATTTACAGCTCTTAACCTCCCAAGCAAAAGCGCTTTATGGTAATCTCCGCGCTAAATTCGTACAAAAATAAACAGCCTATAGCCAGTACAACACGGCTTTTACGCTGATAACGGAGTTTGAATGTCAAATACTATTGCAGCACGCCTCAGCGCGATTCGCACTGAAATGGCTAAATCTAATCTGGACGCTTTTATTATTCCACGCGCCGACGAGTACTTGGGCGAGTACGTGCCAGAGCATAATGAGCGCATGTTGTGGGCCAGCGGTTTTACCGGTTCAGCTGGCGCGATTATCATACTTAAAGACAGCGCGGCAATCTTTGTCGATGGCCGTTATACCGTGCAAGTACGCCAGCAAGTAGACGCCGATTTATTTGAGTATTTAAGCCTTCACGATACGCCACAGGCGCAGTGGCTAATCGAGCAGCTTGGCACGAACGCTAACGTCGGCTTCGATGCCCGCCTGCATACTCTAGCCTGGTTTAACCACACCCATAGCGAGCTTGCTAAAGCGCAAATAAAGCTCACTCAGGTCCAGCAGAACCCAATTGATCTGCACTGGACTGACAGACCATCTCCAGCAAGCCACCCTATCATGCTATTTAGCGCGCAAAGCGCTGGTCGCAGCAGCCTAGAGAAACGCAAAACCATTGGCGCTGAGATCAAAAAACAGGGCGCCGACATTGCCATTATTTCAGCCTTAGATTCTTTCTGCTGGCTACTCAACATTCGCGGCAAAGATATCCCATGCCTACCTGTGGTGTTAGGAACGGCATTACTGCACGCCAATGGCGATATGCTGTTATTTACTGACACAAACAAGCTACCAGAAAACATCCTCGAGCATGTGGGTGAAGGGGTTAGCTTTAAAAATGAGTCAGAATTGGCAGCTGAACTTGCCACACTAAGCGGCACTAAAGTGCTGGCAAGCCCAGAGAGCTGTAACGCTTGGCTGCAACTTACAACTCAGGCGGCGGGCGCACAGCTTATCGCTGGGATCGATCCGGTCGCCTTACCTAAAGCGCAGAAAAACGAGGCTGAGCTTGCAGGCATGAAAGCCTGTCATATCCGTGATGGTGTGGCAGTAAGCCGTTTTCTTGCTTGGTTAGATCGCGAAGTTGCCGCTAATCGCCTATACGATGAAGCCGTACTTGCAGATAAACTGGAAAGCTTTCGCTTAAGCGATCCCTTATACCAGGAGCCGAGTTTCGATACGATTTCAGCCACAGGCGCCAATGCCGCCATGTGTCACTATAACCACAATAATGGCACCCCAGCTCAGATGACAATGAACAGCATCTATCTTGTCGACTCTGGTGCTCAGTATTTAGATGGCACCACAGATGTGACTCGCACCATTGCCATTGGAGATGTTACCGATGAGCAGAGGAAGATGGTCACTTTAGTATTAAAAGGTCACATTGCAATTGACCAAGCTAAGTTCCCTAAAGGCACTAGCGGTATGCAACTAGACTCCTTTGCTCGCCAATATTTATGGCAGCATGGCTTTGACTTTGACCATGGTACCGGTCACGGCGTAGGTCACTATTTAAGTGTGCATGAAGGTCCGCAAGGCATCGCTAAGGGGCGCTCAAACGTTGCCCTACTCGAAGGCATGGTGTTATCAAATGAACCAGGCTATTACCGCGCCAATGAGTTCGGTATTCGATTAGAGAACTTAATCGCTGTGCGTCCATGCCAAACACTGACCAATAGCGAACGGGAAATGCTTGAATTTGAAGCCATGACCTTTATCCCTATGGACTCGCGACTCATCGACAAACAGTATTTAACCGAGTCTGAAGTCAACTGGTTTAACCAATACCATCAACAAGTTAAAGATAAACTATCGCCTTTTATGCAAGGTGATGATTTAACTTGGCTAAATAAAGTGACCACGGCTATCTAATCATTTTATCTGTTCGAACTAACAAGCAGCGTTTAGGTGCTGCTTTTTTTTATGCCACTCCCTAGGCCTACAACTAAAAAGTGCAGGTTTTAACCTAAAAGTTTGCTATACTCCGCCACCGCCATTTTAATGGTATAGATAGCTGCTAGCGTTACCTGTTAGCAATTGAATTGTTGAACATAGGACTACTCAATCATGAGATTTGAATCTTTTAGTTTTGCTCCCGAGATTTTGCGTGCAATCTCTGAATGTGGTTATGAAAAAATGACACCAATTCAGCAGCAAGCGATCCCTGCCGTTCGTCGCGGACAAGACGTACTTGCTAGTGCCCAAACAGGTACGGGTAAAACGGCCGCTTTTGCGCTGCCAATCTTGCAAAAAATGCTCGATAACCCAAGCACGACCGGTCGCTCAAATGCTCGCGCATTAATTTTAACCCCAACGCGCGAACTTGCTGCGCAAATCGCTGACAATATTAACGATTACGCTAAGTACATCGACATGAAAATCGTCACCATTTTAGGTGGCGTAAAAATGGACAGTCAGGCGACTAAACTAAAGCGCGGCGCAGATATTATTATCGCAACACCTGGCCGCCTACTTGAGCATATCGTTGCCTGTAACCTAAGCTTATCTAACGTCGACTTTTTAGTCTTAGATGAAGCCGACCGTATGCTAGATATGGGCTTTAGTGCCGATATCCAAAAAATTCTGCAAGCGGTCAATAAGAAGCGTCAGAACCTATTGTTCTCGGCAACCTTCTCTACCGCAGTAAAGCAGCTGGCAAACACTATGATGGTTAAGCCAAATATCATTGCAGCCGACAAGCAAAACACTACCGCGGTTACTGTTAGCCAAGTAGTTTACCCTGTTGAGCAGCGCCGTAAGCGCGAACTATTGTCTGAACTAATTGGTAAAAAGAACTGGCAACAAGTGCTCGTCTTTACTGCCACTCGCGACGCTGCCGACAAACTTGAAAAAGAGCTTAACCTTGATGGTATTCCAACTGCGGTTGTTCACGGTGAAAAGGCACAAGGTAGCCGTCGTCGTGCACTACGTGAGTTTAAAGAAGGTAAGATGCGCGTGTTAGTGGCAACTGAAGTTGCAGCTCGTGGCCTTGATATTCAAGGCTTAGAGTACGTAGTTAACTACGACCTGCCTTTCCTTGCAGAAGATTATGTTCACCGTATTGGCCGTACAGGTCGTGCTGGTAAATCAGGCGTTGCTATCTCTTTTGTGAGCCGTGAAGAAGAGCGCACTCTTGCCGATATTGAAAAGTTAATTGGCCAGCAACTGCGCCGCATTAGCATTCCTGGCTATGAAGTGGGTAGCCGCGATCTATTGATCAAACAACTACAGAAACGCCGCAGTTTTGCTAAAAAACAGCAGCGTGTCGATAACGCTGGCGCACAGGTTATTGCAGAAAAAAACATGCAAGGCCGCCGCGTAAAGGTAAAAAATGCATCGCCAGCAAAAATAAAGAAGATAAAATAATCGCAGTACGGACATCGAATTATTTTATAAACAAAAAAGGCACCTAATGGTGCCTTTTTTGTGCTAAATGCATATTCCTTCAGCATTGAAATTAAAGTGACACTTTCAAGGTCTGGTAGCTACGTACCATCTTTAGCCTACGAAAAGGAACAATCATGCTAAAAAACACCTTTGCAGCTATTAGTCTACTACTGCTCTGTTTACCTACTTTTGCTAAGCCTATTGCCAGCGACGAGCTCAATGTAACGCCTCTGATGAATGGCCAAACGATCCCGGCAGCTAGCCTTAAAGATCTTAATGATCGCAACATTGATCTTGCCAAGCTCACCCAAGGTAAACCAAGTGTGATATTTTTCTATCGCGGTGGTTGGTGCCCATTTTGTAACTCACAAATGGGGCAACTCAAAGCGATTGAACCTAAGCTGGTTGAGATGGGATTTCAACTGATTGGGATCTCGCCAGATACTCCAGCTAAACTTAAAGAGTCGATGACGGAACATGAGTTAAAATACACTTTATTATCTGATGCAGACTTACATGCCAGTAAAGCATTTGGTCTGGCTTATTTTACTAGCGAGAAAGTCACCAATCGTTATTTAAGCAAGTTGAAACTTGAAAATAAGCTATGGCAAACACCACAAGGTGAGCAACGTTTAGTATTACCTGTACCAGCCATCTATATAACCGATAGTGATGGTTTAATACACTTTCAATACGTGAACCCCAATTTTAGAGTCCGTCCGGCACCAGAGTTAATCATGACTGCGGCCAGTTTAATTCCATAATGGATATTAACGGCTCGCTAAACGCCGATAGCGATCGAAAAAATACGTTTAGCGAGCAAGTAAATTTCATACTTACAACGCCATTAGGTATAATCCTCTCGCCGTCTCACTTATCACATCACCACGGCGGAGAAACAATGTCAGATATCACCTATAACCAAGCTGTTTTAGAGTTCGCCATCGCAGGACTAGACGCACTGTCTGAAGCTAGCGCTAAAAGTAGTAGTGTAAGAACGCCTACAGCTGAGAGTCACTTCCTTTGCAGCTGGATGGTAACCGCATTAAAGCAACGTACTTATTCAAAATTGGTCGCCAATGATTTAACCCTGTGGATCCGTCAGGCTCGCAGCATGGGGGCGGGTGCCGAATTAAAAACATTGCTAGAAAAAATTAAAGCTCAATACAGCTACATTAGTGACAAGCAATCGGGTTTAGGCCAGTCGCTTAAGGCCATGCTAGCTGAGCTAGAAAGCCAAGAGTGGTTAATCATTACCGATCAAGAGGTGACCAAAAAGCTCAAACTTGATAGTGATGGCTGTAACAGCTTAATTATCTCAGATGAGCAGATGGCTCAACGCATTCAAGGTGATGAGTTAATCAAACCTCTTACCTTATACGTGCGTGCAGATGAAGCCACATTCGCTAAAGCAGCTTACCAACACGGTTTATTGTTGAGCCCAGGTGATAAAAAAGCCTCATTGATTAAGCACCATAAAGCTTATCAAATTTGGCCTAAAAACCTGCAACCTGCGCTGACGATTTTACAGCCGATTTAATCTCACCTTAGCGATAAAAAAGGCCTGCAATTGCAGGCCTTCTTATGTTGAGTAGCATTATAAATACTTAGAAAGTGACTCTGACATCCGCGCTACAAGTTGATGTTCCTGCATCACAGGCTTTATAGGTATAGGTTCCGCCAGCTTTAGTCGTAATTCTGTCGGTATAGGTCGCTGCACTAGAGGCGGTATCGATTTGAGTACCGTTGCGGTAAACATCAACATTGTTACCCGCTGCGCCACTAAAGTTCAGCTCTACAATCTTTACGCCTCTTTGCTTGTAGTGATTAGTGGTTACGGTCAGTCCATCACCCGTCCCCGGATCGCCCCCGCCATCACCGCCTGCACAACCATTTGCAGTCAGGTATGTATCTGCAGCCTCTGCATTAATAATACCGTGTCCAAAGTAGACATCGTGGCCGCTAGCGCCAGAATCCCTAGCACTCGCGTTGAGTGCCGCACGGATCTCTTCACCTGTACACTGATTATGATTAGACCAAACCCGTGCTGCGATACCTGATACTGCAGGCGTCGCCATTGAGGTCCCACTCATAAAGCCGTAATCAGATGTGCCAATTGAGAGCTCAGCACTCGCCGCCCCTACGACCAATGCTCGGTCCTCAAATGCTGCGCCAACCGCTGGAATTGACGTAGCGTTTGTATCACCTAACGTGCCATAAAGCATGCCAGGTTCATTGTTGATGATAATCGCACCGACACCACCCGAGGTTTCGCAATTGAGCACCTTGTCATGGAATGAGATAACGCCGCGATCGATAACACATACTTTCCCATTCGCACCTGAATCGATTGCTTCAGCGGTGCCCATGAAGTAAGTACTGCCATTTATAGAGCCCGCGTTCTCCATTGCTGAGCTGGCTAGCGGATTGCCATCAACACTCATATTTGAAGCCGTCGCCATCCCCGCGGGGTACGTCGAGAGGGTATCGACACCACCTGCAGCAATTTCGACACAGATACTGGTGTCGGTGCGCTGCTTTTTACCTCGGCCTGTCGTACAACTTGGAAATTGCGAGAAGTCAGCAATCGCGTCATTAGCATCATTGGCGCCCACCATCATGACTGATGGATAGCCCGCGGGATAAGATCTAACACTATTACCGTCGTTACCTGCAGCAGCGACCACTAAACCACCTGCATCACTGAATGATTGGAATGCATTAGACTCGGTAGAGTTGGAGCCTCCACCACCTAAACTCATACTAATAATGTTAGCGCCGGCTTGGCTACATAGATTTGCTGCATGGGCAAGATCAGATGAATACCCCCAGCCATCAGCGTTAAACACTTTGATGATGTGCATATCGACACCCGGTGCCATGCCCACTACGCCAATACTGTTATCTGCAGCACCAATTGTTCCGGCTACATGAGTACCATGTGGCCCACCATTTTGGTCCCAGCTACCTGTGCCGCTATCGTTATCACCATCAATATTATTCCAAACAAAATCAGGGTTACTTCTATCTAAGCCTGAGTCAATAACGCAGACCTTCATACCAGCACTAGCATTAAAACTAATATCGTTGACGTTTGATTGCTTAACCGCATATGGCGTAACTTGCTCCGTCATTGGGTTACCTGCGTCATCACTAAATGACATTAAGAAACGGGGCTGATCCACTTCGACTAATCTAACATGCGGGTTATTTAATAGGCCTTTAACCTGAGCTAAATCTTTGCCTGAAAATGTCGCAGCAATAAAGCCATTGCCCTCTAGGTTTAGCTCTCCCCCCACTTTCTTAGCTAAAGCTTTAATCACGCCTTTCTTATCATTATCGACCTGAATAACATATCGCTCACTTGCCATAGCACCTGCAGACATGCCAAGAGATAAAGCGATTAACGCCGTAGCTACTTTTGTTAATTTCATATTTTTGCTCCAAAATTCAAACATTAGACCGAGCACTGCGACCCACTCTATTTTTAGTTTTATAAACTTTTTTATTATTTCTTTTTGGTGAAAACAACTAAATCACAAAATAAAACCTAGCACACGCCCGCATCGATAACGATTCATTAACAAAGGCTATAGTGAAAACTTAAAGTAGGACTGAATAATAGTTCAAAAGTATGAGGTGGGAGGAGGAGGCTGATAGGTCACATAATTTCACTTAATTATTTGCCCCTTAAGCTACAATAGCCCAGCATACAAACCCGTTAGCTCAATCCGTTTAATAAGCACAAAAAACGAATTTATATGCACAAATAATTTATGCGTTTTTAAAAATGCTACGAGTAAAAACGACTAAATCAGTCTAAACCTAATGACTCATCCTCTACCTCAATAGCTCTCAATATGACTGACTTCCCGTTATGGTTTCGACTCATGGCACGCTGGATGGATAAATTAGCGAGTAGATCTACTGACAGCATAGACTGGAGACATACCTAAGCTTTTTAGCGCTTAATGGACGCAAAATTACGTGCTAGCATAGCCGTAAACCTTTCGATCGAAATAAACATTATGAGCAGCAACACAAACCCGCACTATGAAACCTTAACTCAACACTTTCAAAGTATTAGCCATTTTGAGCATCTAAGTGCGTTAGGTGATTGGGATCAGGCCGCCATGATGCCAATGGGAGGGGGTGACGCTCGCGGCGCGGCAATGGCCGAACTTGCCAAACATATTCACTCATTAAAAACAGCGCCAATGTTAGCTCACACTATTGAGGAAGCTGAGCAGTTGCCACTCACTGTGCAGCAGCAAGCTAACTTGCGTGAAATTCGCTATCAGTACTTACAAGCTAACGTGGTTCCCGGAGACTTAGTCGAAGCCAAAACTAAGGCGGCTTATCACTGTGAACAAGCCTGGCGTGAGCAACGTCGTAATAACGACTGGCAAGGCTTTAAGCCTAATCTTGAAAGCCTTATGGAGTTAGCCAAAGAGGAAGCCTATATTCGCGCCGAAGCACAGAATGTTAGCCCTTACGATGCGCTCCTCGATAAATTTGAACCCGGAATGACCACCGCTAGCCTCGAACAAATCTTTGGTCAATTAACGTCATGGTTACCAGGCTTAATTCAAACGATTCAAGATAAGCAAAAGTCACAACCCCGTTTTACTATTCCGACTGCCAGTGCTGATAACCAAGCTAAGCTCGGCAGAGAGGTAATGAATATTCTCGGTTTTGACTTTAACCATGGCAGGCTCGATATCAGTAACCATCCTTTTTGTGGTGGCGTCGCCAGTGACGTGCGCCTAACGACTCGCTACGATGAGGCTGACTTTACCAGCGGATTGATGGGTATAGTGCATGAAACGGGTCACGCTAAATACGAGCAAGGCTTACCACTAGCCTGGCGCGGCCAACCTGCTGGACTTGCGCGCTCAATGGCACTGCATGAAAGCCAAAGTCTATTCTGTGAGATGCAATTAGGCCGTGGCCCTGCGTTTCTAAAGCTTATTCAGCCACACTTAACAACACTACTTGGCTGCGAGCTAAGCCACCAGCAACTGACAAACATCTACTCACGAGTCAAACCGGGACACATCCGAGTCGATGCCGACGAAGTGACCTACCCTTGTCATATTTTGCTGCGCTTTGAAGCAGAAAAGGCCCTGGTCACAGGTCAGCTTGCGGTCGCAGACTTACCCGACTTCTGGTCTGCTCAAATGCAGGCGCTGTTGGGGATAAACACTGACGGTGATTATAAGAATGGTTGTATGCAGGATATTCATTGGGCTGTAGGCGAGCTTGGCTATTTCCCGAGTTACACACTAGGCGCTATGTACGCGGCCCAATTTAAAGGCGCAATGGAACAAAGTATCGGTAACTTAGAGGCCTTAATTGACGCAGGAAAACTCGCAGATGTCACCGGCTGGTTACATGACAATGTTTGGTCGCAAGGTAGTCTTTTAGAGACCAACGACTTGATGCGTCAAGCAACGGGTGAAACCCTTAATCCTGCACACTTTAAGAAGCACTTAGAACAACGCTACCTTTAAGCTAGTTATAAATTACAGGCTACCGCCATTCTTCCAGCGCTTGTGTTCAAGGTGCTGGAAGTAAGGGCAACTAACAGGACACGGTATGAAGTTACGTCAGATCCAACCTCTAGATTGGGGCAATATTCTAGCAATCCAACTTGAGTGCTACCCGCAAATCGAGCCTGAATCACTCGATGTTTTGCAAAGTAAGTGGCGCCACTCTCCAGAGAGTTGCTTTGTCATTGAGTCACAATCGCAAGTGATAGGTTACTGTTTATCACACCCTTGGATACTCGATACTCCGCCCTCTTTAGAGCAAGTATTATCAGAGATAGAAGCTGCAAATACCCTGTATTTGCACGATATTGCTCTTTCATCTAAGGCTCAAGGTAAAGGAGCGGGTCGACTCGCTCTAACGGCCCTTGTTAATTTTGCGAAGCTACAGCAATACGCAACGATCTCTTTGGTAGCCGTTCAGGGCGCACACCATTACTGGGCGAAACAGGGCTTTCAGAGCAAGCCTATCGAAAAGGATCTTTCTAGCTATACCGAGGATGCCTGCTATATGGTTTATACCTTATAGCCGAGATTTGGTATCATAAGGGCAATTTCATTAGAGAAGCTAAAAATGGCAACCAGAATCACCTATAAATTTAAGAACCAAGCAAAAGAGATTAACTTTGCTTACGACAAGTTTCATGACATCTACGAAGCAGTAGCTGCAGCAGAAGGCGTTGATTTAACACAATACCTGATGATGGAGCAGCAAGTTGCTATGACCTCAAAAGGCTCCTCTGCTGTTAAAGACTTTCGCGCTAAAGAGTTCGCACGCTTTGGCTTTAGTGACATCTACTACCATAAAGATGAACCGAAAAAGTCATAACGTGTGAGCCAGTAACTGTTTATCACCATCCAATAAACCTAATAAAAGTGATATAAATGACGACTTCTTATATGCCCAATAATGAACACGCCAACTTTCCACGCGCGAGCTTTATTAAGCGCTGTGGTGCCAGTGTTTATGATCTTCTTCTCGCTGTTGCCGTTTATATGGTTGCGGGCGCGATTGGCTTCGGTATTTTTACCGGCTTAACTGCCAGTGGCCTAATCGATATGGCGGGGTTTGAGCACGTCTCTGACTTGCTTAATGAAACTGCACTATATAAAGGCATTTATCAGTTTTGGATTGTGCTATGTGTGGGTCTGTTTTATATCAGCTTTTGGAGCAAGGGGGGACAAACATTAGGGATGAGGGCTTGGCGCCTTAAAATCCAGCATCCTAATGGGCAAAACCTTAGCATGGTGACTGCGGCCGCTAGACTTGTTTGGTCACTACTTGGAATTGGTAACTTATGGATCCTTATCAATGGCGATAAGCTTGCCTTGCAAGATATGATGACTCGCTCAGAAGTTGTCGAATTGTCTAAAGAAGCAAACCAAATGCGTAACTGGCACGGCGTGTAATACACAGCTTAATGATAGGCGCTAATCAGTATTTGTCGGCTACGCCTTATACCAATCAGCGCGAAATGGCTAATGGTTGCTAAACGTCGAGTGCTAATGCTAAGTGCCAGTAACAAGTACTAGTAGCAGTGCTGAACGTTAGCACAGGTACTTACAGCATACTCTCTAAAGCCTTTGATAATCGCCCACAAAAAAAGCCAATCGCACCCCTTTAAAATCGGTGTTGATTGGCTTTTTTAATGGCGCTTTATCAGCTTATACTCTGTAGAGCATCAGCTTCCTAAAACGGTTGTCAGCGTGATTGATTACGCTAATTTAAAATCGCTACTTCCTGATAAAGTAGAGCGCTCCAATACTGAAAATCAATGCAGGCATAGCGGCACTAATAAACGCCGGCAAGCCATAAACTATACTCAATGGGCCGAAAATCTCACTACAGATATAGAAGCTAAACCCGGCTACAACGCCTAGCAATACCCGTGCGCCCATCGTTACCGTTCTCAGTGGACCAAATACAAATGAAAGCGCCACTAACATCATCACGGCGACCGTGACCGGCTGCAGCAACTTACGCCACAGGGCCAACTCATAACGTTCTGACGCCTGATTATTGCTCTTTAGATAATCCAAGTAATCAAGTAAACCTTCAATTGACAAAGATTCAGGCTTAACCGACACCACACTGAGTTTTTCCGGTGTTAGCGACGAAATCCACTTATCTTCCTCTAAGTTAGTTAGCACTACCTGATTATTGTTAATTGTGGTTCTTCTGACATCATATAACTGCCAATAATTCTTCTTATATTCAGCTGAGTCCGCATGCACTGTACTGGTTAAGTTAGTGGTATCGTCAAATTCATACAAGGTGATATTACGCAAACTATCGCTATCGACAACCCCTGCAATGTTAACAAACAGGTCACCATCTTTAGCCCAAATGCCCCGATTAGAATCGATTAAACTGCCACCGGATATATTGGTTCGCTTGATCTCTTTAGCGCGCAACTCCGCTACAGGAGCAACCCACTCTGTGAGCATCATTACGATGATCATCAATGGGATAGCCGTCTTCATCGCCGACATGGTTATTTGTAGGCGCGAAAGTCCTGATGACTGCATCACCACCAGCTCAGAGTTTGACGCGAGCATTCCCATACCAATCAAAGCGCCGAGCAAAACGGCCATAGGGAAAAACAGTTCAATATCTCTTGGGATCAAAAATAACACGTAAACACCAGCATCCATCATGGTGTAAGTGCCTCGTCCCACAAGGCGAAGTTGGTCGACCCACTTAATAATGCCTGACAAACCTGTGAGTACTAATAATGCCAATGAAGAGGTACTAATCAGTACGCGAGCGATATAGATATCTAAGATCTTCATGCTTTGGCCGCCTTTTTACGCTTAAACAGGCCAGTAACCTTCGCCCCTAACGGCCGCTCTTTACCGAGCAGTAATATGCCAATCACCAGGGCTGAAGCATGGATCCACCACATGCCTAAATACTGAGGGATTACGCCATCTTCTAAGGATTTACGGCCAGCAACCATCAAACCAAAGTAACCAAGATATAACAAAATAGCCGGGAACATCTTAGCAAACTTACCCTGACGATTATTCACGCGCGCCATTGGCACTGCAATTAAGGTCATCAATGGGATCGCCAGCGGAATTGCTAGTCGCCAGTGAAATTCAGCTGTCGCTTCTGGGCTATCTATATCCATAAGCTGACCAATTGGCATGGCCGATAACTTACGGCGCCGCTCATCAACCTCTTGTTCTTTAATCTGCATTTGATAGCCACCAAACTCGACGACTTGGTAATCGACACGTTTCGGACTGCCTTGATACTGCACGCCATCTTCTAGCTGCAAACGCTGGCCACCCGTTCCGTCTTCAACCACTTTACCAGAGCGCGCAACGACTACATTGGCGACGCCAGTTTCATCATCCGGTTCTGGCAACTGAGCCACAAACACTTTATCTAACTTGTTATCACGACCAATGCGCTCAACAAACAGTACCGCTCGTCCATTTGGACTCGTTTGGAAACGTCCTTGGGTTAATGCCGCCAGTCCCGCTTCGGATTTGGCATGTTCAAGCACTTGGTTTTGCTGCTCCTCAGCCCAAGGCGCAACATAAATTGATAGGAACGCGGTAAACACCATATTCATCACAGCAAGCAATAGTGTGACTCGGGTGATATACCACTCACTGATCCCTACCCCATGAAAAATAACCATCTCATTTTCGGCATACATACGTCCATGGGCTAATAAAATGCCCAAAAATAGACTCAGCGGTAAAACCAAAACAGTAAGAAACGGCAAGTTAAGACCCAGTAAGGTCATAACTAACGAGGCAGGAAATTCGCCGTCAGAGGCATCAGCAAGCACGCGGACAAAGTGTTGGCTAATAAAAATAGCTAACAACACCAAAAGTACCGCTATTTGCGCTTTAAAAACTTCTCGAATCAGGTATCTAAATACAATCACAGTGAGGATCCGGTCTCCAAACGTTCATTTATGCTGGTATCAATACAACTTTCATGTAGACTGTCTACTTTTAGTAGTTTTGTTACCAACAAGTACATAACATGGCCAGGGAAAACACCTGAAAAGAAAATTATAGGGTGCGCCATATTCGAGCCCTTTTGGGCACAAGCAGACATTATCTAATAAATAATAAAATTTGTCTTTAAGAATCTAGGAGAGCTCATGGAGTTTAGCGTAAAGAGCGGTAGTCCAGAGAAACAACGCTCAGCTTGTATCGTCGTAGGTGTATACGAACCAAGACGCTTGTCCGGTATCGCCGAACAGTTAGATAAAATCAGTGAAGGCTATATCAGCAACTTACTTCGTCGTGGTGATTTGGAAGGAAAGCCAGGACAAATGTTGTTGCTTCATCACGTACCGAATGTACTAAGCGAACGCGTTTTGCTCGTCGGATGCGGTAAAGAGCGCGAACTTGATGAACGTCAATACAAACAAATCATTACGAAAACAATCAACACTTTAAATGAAACGGGTTCAATGGAGGCTGTATGCTTCCTTACCGAGTTACATGTAAAAGGACGCGATACATACTGGAAAGTACGTGAAGCCGTTGAAACCACACAAAATAGCCTATATTGCTTTGACGCGCTAAAAACCCGTAAGGGTGAAACTCGCCGTCCACTGCGTAAACTAGTATTCAACGTACCCACTCGCCGCGAGCTGACGGTTGGTGAGCGTGCTATTGAACACGGTATGGCCGTTTCAGCAGGTATGCACCTTTGTCGCGACGTAGCGAACATGCCACCAAATATCTGTAACCCTGCTTACCTTGCTTCACAGGCTCGCCAGATTGCCGAAAACACTGAAAACCTAACAGTGACAACTATCGGTGAAGAGCAAATGGAAGCGCTAGGCATGAATTCATACCTAGCGGTTGGCCGTGGTAGCGATAATGAGTCAGTAATGACCATTATGGAATACAAGGGCGCCATTGATAATACAGAAAAGCCAATCGTGTTAATCGGTAAGGGACTAACTTTCGACTCTGGTGGTATTTCACTTAAACCTGGCGAAGCCATGGATGAAATGAAGTATGACATGGGTGGTGCTGCCGGTGTTATTGGCGCCATGAAAGCCCTGTGTGATATGCAGCTGCCTATCAATGTCATTGGTATTTTGGCTGGTTGTGAAAACATGCCATCAAGCAATGCTTATCGTCCAGGTGACATCCTTACCACTATGTCTGGCCAAACCGTTGAAGTGCTAAACACTGATGCCGAAGGCCGCTTAGTATTATGTGACGTGCTCACCTATGTTGAGCGCTTCGATCCTGAGCTTGTGGTCGATACTGCAACATTAACTGGCGCTTGTGTTATCGCACTAGGTAAACACGCATCAGGCCTGTTTTCTGGTCACAATCCACTCGCGCATGAGTTATTAAATGCTGGCGAGCAAAGTGGCGACCGCGCATGGCGCATGCCGTTATGGGATGAGTACCAGGAGCACTTGGAAAGCCCATTTGCTGATATGACTAACTTAGGTGGCCGCGCGGCAGGTTCAATCACTGCAGCTTGCTTCTTGTCTCGCTTTGCCAAGAAGTATAACTGGGCCCACTTAGATGTGGCTGGTACAGCTTGGAACAGCGGTGCCAACAAAGGGTCTACGGGTCGTCCAGTTCCGCTATTGACTCAGTTCTTGCTTAACCGAGCAGGCATAGAGCAAGGCGAATAACCCCACGCGAACACTTACATTAAGGCTAAACACGGTTTTCACTCTATAATCCAGCCGGTTTAGCCTTTTTTATTTCAAGCTTAAGCCCTACGTGAATAAACATCCCTGCAAGCTCGTCATGAGCAAAGAAACTCCTTTTGCTGAAAATATCTTCAAAATGAGAGCTGGCTGACATAATTATTATCACAAGATATCGACAATTAATGAATTGAGCTTACAATACGCAAAAATTCACAGCCTCAGTTTTTAAGCTACTTAATCTCGCACAAAACACTGACACCAGCCACTTAATCTTAACTAAGACTCTACTGCGAACTCCCCTCGTTAGTAGTCGCTGCCTGTGCATCAACATTTTATTTATTACTGCCGTAATCCAACATAGGCTGCAATATGCGTAACGCATTTCTGGTATTTTTTCTGTTTGTTTTTTCTTTACCCGCCATAGCGGATCAAGAAAATGAAGACTCGCACTTGCCCAATGCAGAGCAAGTGATCAGAGTCGGCTACCCAGTAGCTGACTGGCAGCCTTTTACTTACATTGGTAAAGATGGAAATGCGATCGGTTTGCTGCCGTCAATTTTACAAGAGATCACTAAGAACAGCGGCTACCGCACAGAGGTCGTGACTTATCCTAACTACCAACAAGTGAATCAAGCACTGCGTGATCGTGAGATTGATATCATTATGGGGGCGTCAAAGACTCCTGAGAGAATGACTTGGCTAAGTTTTAGTTCTCCGCTTATGTTGGTACCAATTGCAGGGATCACTTATCAAGAAAATACCAATAGCCTTTTTGAGTTAAAAGGCCTGCGCATCGCGACCGAAAAAGGCTTTGCGATTAATGAGCAACTCAGAAATGGCCCTAATAGTGTCAAAGTCATCAACTACACCGATAGCCTATCTGCTTATAAAGCGGTGCTCAATGGTAGTTCAGATGCCTACATAAGTAATGCGATCACTCTTGATTACTTACTTATCCACCAATATGCACCGAAAAAATTAAATATTCGCCTGCTTAACGACATGCCTCTTGAAAGTTTGCACTTCGCGGGACTCATCGAAAATAACAAGTTGATCGAACGATTAAATGATGGCTTCAAACAGATCCCTTCAGAGACCTTCGACAAACTCTATGAAGCCTGGCTGACCAGCTCTCAAGTTAAATATATTTATCAGCATCAAGGCTTAAACCTTACCGAATCAGAGAGCAATGCTATCAGAGATAAAAAGGTCATTAAGGTGCTTTACTCTGCTGACAGTTACCCATTTACCTTCACCAATGACGCTGGAGAAATGGATGGAATGGGCGCCGATATCTTAAAAGCGATATCCAACAAACTAAATCTAAAAATTGAAGCCACTGAATTCAATGGTCAAAATATTGAAAAGTACCTTGCTGAAAATGAGTTTGAACTCATTCCAGCCTTTACCTGCGTGCAAGGAAAACATCCATTTACGCAGTGCACAACAGCTTACATACAAGATCCTTGGATTGCGATTGCCGCAACGAACCTGGCTACTGGTCAGCTAGAAACGACTAAAAGACTGGGGATTTTAAGCAGGCATGAGCAGCAAATTGACACTAAAAAAGATTTTCCCTATGCCAATGTAACCAGGTTTAACACCACTAAACACCTGCTTAATGCCGTTATTAACGGTAAAGTTCAGGTCGGTATTTTGCCGCTATCGAAGGCGAGCAGAGTCATTAGCGCGCGTTACTTAGGGAAAATTCAGATCCTAACAACCCCGATAGAGCAGCAGAGCCGCCCCGTCAGCTTTGCAGTGAATAAAATTAACCCCGCTCTATTATCTGTTATTGATAAGACAAAACACGCTATTGATAAGGATGAATTACAGGCTATTACTCATAAATGGAATAATGTCAGTATCGATAGTGACTTCTCCTTTGAAAAAATACCCAACTGGCTATTGCTAGTACTGGGTGGCATTTTTACGCTTTTTTTAGTCATAGCCTATTCAAACAGAAAGTTAAAAGCTGAAATAGCTCAGAGACAGAGTATCGAAAAAGAGCTACGACTGGTGAATAACAACTTTGGTGGCGTCGTTGCACAACTAATACGCTATGGCGATGATATTGAAGATATTTCTTGGAGCTTTATCAGTGGTAATATCGAAAAATACTTTGGTCTAACCCCTAATCAACTCTATCAAGCGCCGCATCTGCTTATGGAATTTTTAGCCATGCACGCAGACGAGCATGGGTTCTTAACTGATATTGAAGAGTCCCGATTCCGAGATTCACTTTATACAACAATGAAGCTTAATATTGACGGTAAGATCTCTTGGTATCAGCTCACGGGCACCTGTACAAAAGAGGATAGAAATAAGCATTGGACCTACACCTTAGTCGATATCACTGTCATTAAAGAGAAACAGGCTGAACTGGACGAAGCTCGATTGATTGCTGAGTCTGCAACGGTAGCTAAGTCACGCTTTCTGGCCATGATGAGCCATGAAATTCGTACGCCAATCAGTGGTATTTTGAGCCTATTAGAGCTCATGGCTCCGCATCTAAACAGCAACGAACTTTATGGGATCCATAAAAACCTCACCCATTCAGGTAGCAACTTGCTCAATATTGTTAATGACGTTTTAGATTTTTCGAAAATCGAGGCTGGGAAATTAGAACTAAGCCCAGATGTATGTCAGTTAAGCAGTTTTATCTGTGAGTTAGTCCAACCACATATTGCCCATATTGAGCGAAAAGGCCTTAAATTCAAGCTTTGGCTTGACCCAAAACTGTCCTATTCGTTAACTCTTGATAATTTGCGGCTTAAACAGGTATTGAACAACCTGCTCAATAACGCATCGAAATTTACCACAGAAGGTGAGATCTGGTTGTCCGTCGGCCTGTTGAGCGCAACCGACAAAGAGCAAACCATCACTTTCGCTGTAACAGATAGTGGCATAGGGATCCGAGAGGAAGATATTAGCAAATTATTTTTGCCATTTGAGCAAGTTGACCTCAGCAGTGAGCGACGCTTTAATGGCACAGGCTTAGGCTTATCTATCTGCGAGCAACTGGTTAAACTCATGGGTGGAGAAATATCGGTAACCAGCACCAACGGCCAAGGCAGTACTTTCCGCTTTAATCTGACCTTGCCAACCGTAGCAGTTGAAATCCCCACTATCGTCAACAAGCGTTGCGGCATCATTGTCACTGATGAAAGTAACTACAATCTATTTAGTGAATACTTAATCAATTGGCATTGCACCACTTTTAATCTATTAGGCACAGATAATAAAACGGGGCTTGCAAGCTATGTCGCCACGCAAAAGCTCGAAGTATTACTGCTATGCGAAGCATGGTGTGAACAGCAATCGATGACCCCTAGCTGGATTAACCACAATATACCCGGCGTACAAGTCATCTTACTTAAAAACAAGAGTATGCTGTCGCCAACACCGGCAACACTAGGTTGGGCACTGTCAGTCAACCCTTTGATCCCTTTGCACTTGCTGCACCTTATGACTAAGCCAGAGTTCTTTAAAAACCAATATATCGGCATGAAGGGAGACATAAAGTTAGCCCTGACCCGTGAACAAGCCATTGCACAAAATAAGCTTATTCTGGTCGCAGAAGATCATCCAATCAATCAAGATGTCATTAGGATGCAACTCAGTAAACTGGGTTACTTTGCAGATATCTTTGATAATGGCCAGCAGGCATTAACAGCTTACCAGCAGACGAAATACATGCTATTGCTTACCGATTGCCATATGCCCGAACTCGATGGTTACGGCTTAGTAAGCGCTATCCGCGACAATGAAAGGCAAAAACAGTTGCCTCGTCTACCCGTAATCGCTCTCACTGCTAATGCCATGTCCAGTGAAAGAAACCGTTGCCATCAGCTTGGTTTCGATGACTATTTAATTAAGCCGGTCACATTACAACAGCTACAAACGGTACTGAGCAGCCACATTAAAGCCGCTGCAGACAATGTAGCTCATCTTGAGAATGCCGAGAACGTTGATAATGCCACTTATCAGCCTTGCGTAGCGACAGAGGAAAAAGTCCAACTGATTATCGATATTGCTGCACTTGAAGCTAATTTCGGCGACTTAGCGATATGTATCAGCTTACTCAATAAGTTTGTCACCACCAGTGTTCAAGATACTGCAGCACTCAACCAGGCTGTCGTAGGCCGAGATTTTATCGCTACCGCACATCACGCCCACAAGCTAAAAGGCGCAGCTGGCGTCATTGAGTGTGAACGTTTAGCCACATGTTGCAGTGAAATCGAAAAAGCAGCCTCGACTCAAGATATCGACACGGTGCAACGACAACTTGCACAATTGAAACAGCTAATGAGCCAGATCTCGACTCAGGTAAAGCGATTAACATGAAAATCCTACTGATTGAAGATCACCAGTTTCAGCGTGAAGCTATGCTAATGCAGCTAGAGCAGATTAATATGCCTCACATTGCGCAGATTAAAACCGCCGCTTCAGGTGTTGAAGCATTACAAATAATGGCAAGTTTTAAGCCCGATATCTTACTGTGTGACTTAAAAATGCCAGAAATGGACGGTATCACTTTTTTAAGTCATATCAGTGAGCTGTCTTTTACTGGCAGCATTATTATCACTAGTGCCAGTAACCAGATCGTACTCGATACCGTAAAGAAAATGTGTATGAACTATCACCTTAAAGTGATTGGTGCCATCAGTAAGCCGGTGAAGATGAATACACTAAAAGAGCTACTCGACTTGGCCAATGTTGAGCGGCTTAGCAGCGCCATGACGCCTACTCATAGATCATCGGTATTAAACAAAGTGTTTACTGAACAGGAACTCGAACATGCATTAGAGCAGGGTTGGATTAAGCCTTATTTTCAACCTCTGGTCACATTAGATACCGGTGAATGGCGAAGTAGTGAAGCGCTGATCCGTTTTGTACACCCTATCTTAGGTGTATTACCGCCAGCATGTTTTTTACCCTTATTGAGCAAAATGCAAAAAGATGCGCAATTAGCCCTATTAAGCATCAACTATGTGCTACAGCATCAACATGAGCTCGGCGAACGCCCCGTTGCAGTTAATATTACGCCTACCACTCTGACGCATAATCATTTTGTTTACCAAGTGCTCTCTTTAGCAGAACAGCAACCTAACCTTTGCAAACAACTCTATTTTGAGATCACTGAAACTGACGCCTTAGAAAATACGGGCAGAGCATTAGAGGCAGCGTCGCGTCTCGCGATGCACGGATTTAGTTTATCAATTGACGACTTCGGTACGGGTTACTCATCATTATCACTGTTAGACACCTTACCATTTGACTCTCTCAAGATAGACATGAGCTTTATTCGATCGATGGAAACGAGTAATACCGCCGCAGCGATTGTAGAAGCCTGTCTATTGTTAAGCCGTCGTTTATCGCTAGAGTCTGTTGCCGAGGGAGTGGAAACATTGCCTCTGTGGCAGCGCTTGCAATCATTAGGTTGCACCTTAGCCCAAGGTTATTATATCGCTATGCCAATGCCTGTAGAGCAATTACACGACTGGCATGAGAGCTGGAAAATCAAAGCAAATAGCATTTCCAGCAAGGCTTAACCTCAGCACAAGAAAGCCAGCGACTTAGCGCTTTAATTCAATCAAGGCGAATGATGGCTGTTCCCCTGGTAAAGTCATTAACGCAAAGGTTATTAATACAGAAGCCATTCAATACAGAAGTCGCCAGCCCAAAAAAACGGCTGAGTCTAAATAGACTCAGCCGTTTTCATATGTTCCATATGCAAATAGATTTACGCTGATTGCTTATGCTTAAGCGTTAACCTCTAGAGTCTCAGTGGTCTCTTCTTCAATTCGCGTAACCAAGAGCTGGTCGACCTTATAACTATCAACATCAACCACTTCAAACTTAAAGCCTGCATGATTAACCGAGTCGGTGCACTTTGGAATTTTGCGCAGCATAAACATCATAAAACCCGCGATAGTCTCGTAGTTATGATTTTGAGGGAACTCCTCAATATCCAGTGCTCGCATCACATCGGTAATCGGCGTCACGCCATCCATCAGCCACGAACGCTCATCGCGAGCAATAATCTGCTCTTCACATTCAGGCAAAGACCACGCGCCCATCACTGCATCTTGCAGATCCTTAGCGGTGACTACGCCCACAACTAAGGAGTATTCATTCATCACTACCGCAAAGTCTGCTCGGCTATTCTTAAAATAATCCATCGACTCAGACAAGCTTAAAGTGTCAGGAATGATAAAGCAGTTACTCACAAGGCTTTTATCTTTAAGGCTGATTTTTTCACCATTAATCAAGCAGATAAGTAGCTTTTTCGCATTGACGATGCCCACCACAGTATCTAACTGCTCGTTACAAACAAGAAAGTTAGAATGAGGCTGCTGTGCTATCTTATGCTTAATTTCATCTTCACTATCTTGCAGAAGAAAATAAGCTAAGCTTTCACGTGCTGTCATCGCTGCCGTGACGGGAATGGTTTGCATTTCAAACACTTTTTCCATCATCAGCTGATCGCCTTTATCTAGCACCCCCGCTTCTGCACCCGCATCCATCACCGCATAAATGTCATCTGAAGTCACCGCATCATTACGCGCCGTTTGCACTTGAAACACACGGAATACGAAGTTAGCAGAGCCGTTAAAGAACCACACCAGCGGTTTAAGCACCACGATGCAGACCATCATAGGGCTAACAAAGGTCATAGCCACTTTTTCCGGAAAGGCCATCGCTAAGCGCTTAGGGATAAGATCGGCAATTAAAATAAATAAGCTGGTCACAATCACAAATGACAGTAGAAAACTCATTTTGTCTAACCAAGGTCCACTCAACCAAGACGATAGGAATGCGTGAATATGAGGCGTAAACGCTGACTCACCCACGATACCACCCATAATCGCCACGGCATTTAAACCTATCTGCACCACAGTAAAGAAATTACCTGGCTGCTCTTGCAGCAACAGGACTTTATTGGCGCGAATATCACCTTCAGCCGCAAGCTGACGCAGACGAATTTTACGCCCTGCCGCCAAGGCTATTTCCGACATAGAAAAAAAACAACTCACCCCAATCAGGAGTAATATAATTACAGCATTATCAAAGAAGCTCATTTAGCACCTTTATCAAAACTAAAAACAGACTTATCCCTTTACTGCATATCATTATTTCTTCTTGGCAGTATTTATCTTTCTCCAAGTAGAACTTTGTATAATGACCAACCACTATTGGCGCGATCGCGGAGTATATCCGCAATACAGACAACTCACCAGCTAATAAATTAGACAATGTGAGCGTCTATTTTTTTATCACTGAAACAAAAAATATTGGCTTAACTTAAGCCTATGTTTGTACGAAAAATAACCACACAGTTGTAACTAACTATATGGCCTAACGCTGCCGATATAATTTCTCAAGCAACACGGGTATGAGTGGCTATTTGTCACAAAGCTGAGTAAAGTGCGAGACTCAAACTGCATTTATAAAGATTAAGGATAATCAATGAAGTTTATTGGATGGCTAGTACATTCTTTACAATGGTTAGCAGTGGCGCTATCCCCTACATTGCTTGGCACTTTTATTGGCATCGCTATCAGCCTGCAATCAGGTCAACTTAATGCTTATATGCTGGCACTGTGGGCTGCGATAGGCTTTCTTATTGGCGCTTTTTGGGCTGAGCATGTACGTAAAACTGTCGGCTTATCATTATTTTTCGGTCGCCTTGCAGGGGCACGAGATCGCCCTAAAAAATAACAAGCCGAAATAACCGAGTCTGCTAAATAAGCCGCTAGGCATGTCAATAAGAGTAGGCAGCCCCACACGTAAAGGGGTATAGGTTATTTTTTCTTTTTAGCGACAAAGTCTTTGGCGCTGCGCTTATTCTGGCTGCGTCGATTGGCTGTTTTATCCCGAGGTGCCCTTTTACTCTGACCCGACGCAGGCTTATCTGTCACCTCAAACCCTTCGAGCGATTCAAGTTTCATTTCTCGCTTAGTTAATAGCTCAATCGCCTTCAAGTTATCGGACTCGCTATGACACACTAACGAGATAGCCACCCCATTGTCACCCGCTCTAGCCGTGCGGCCAATACGGTGCACATATACAGGGGCGCTTGTTGGTAGCTCGACATTAATCACTACAGGCAGCGCATCGATATGAATGCCGCGAGACAGTAAATCCGTAGTCACTAACACTTGCAGTTTACGCGTTTTTAAATCTTCCAATGTTTGCTGCCGCTGAAGCTGCTCTTTATCACCATGCAAGGCCGCCGCATTAATACCTGCTTTAACGAGCCTTTTTGCTAACTTATCGGCATCATCTCGGGCATTAACAAAAGCTAATACCTGTGACCATTGATGCATTTGGTTCAATGCAATCAACGCTCTCGCTTTATCGCCCTTGTTGACAAGGAACAGTAACTCTTTAATGTCACTCGTTACACTGTTCACAGCTTGGGCAGCCAACTTTTTCGGAGCATGTAGTAACTTCAACGCCTTGTCCTTTAATTCAGGAGCTAACGTCGCTGAAAATAATAGGGTTTGTCGCTTTGCAGGAATACATTCAATAATGCGTTCGATATCAGGCCAAAAGCCCATTTCCATCAGCCTATCGGCCTCATCTAGCACCAACTGCTTTACACTTTCCAATGTAATAAGTTGCTGGCGTAGAAAATCGAGTAAACGTCCTGGTGTTGCCACAATAAGCTGAGGCTGTAGCTCAAGCTCTTCAAGCTGCTTGGCCTTATCAACACCACCACATAATACCGTCAACCGAATATTAACTGAGATATGCTTAAGCACCTCACCGACTTGCAACGCAAGCTCTCGGGTAGGCACCAGAATCAGCGCCTTTACTTTACCGTTTTCAACGCCATCATTAGTGATGATTTGCAATAAAGGTAAACCGAACGCATAGGTTTTACCGCTGCCCGTTTGTGCCAATGCTAAGAGGTCTTTTCCCGCTAATATTTCAGGAATAGCAAGTCTTTGGATTTCAGTGGCTACAGAAACACTGCTTGGCAGTTTAGATAGGGTTTCAACGCTGAGGTTAAGGTCGGAAAAATTCATAGTATCGGCTAATATCGGCAAGTGCATGGAGTGTAACCACAGCGACGTGATTAGTAAAATTAACTCTTTACCCCATCACCAGCCCACTCTCGATGCAAACGTGGCAACTAACCACACCGATTAACTGGGTGCATCAATAAATAAATCAGTGATTAGAGGCTGATCTATGAGCGACTTTTAGTGTAAAATCCTCTCTTTCGTCAGCCAAAAAGCTAAGACAATAACGCCAACAACCCACTATGCCGATAACCCACTATGTCTTTTAGTCAGTCGCAAGCCCTGTTTTACATGATGCCAAAGGACGCAAAACCTGCATCTAATGCGCCTAAATCTGCGCAGGACCAAGTGTACTTACTCGCTTGCCAATTGGCAGAGCGGGCTTTTGCTACTCAAGAGTTGGTTTATATCCATTGCCAAGATCAACAGCAAGCTTATGCTATTGACGAGCTGCTTTGGCAATTTGAGCCGCAATCATTTGTGCCCCACAACCTAAAAGGTGAAGGCCCAATCGGCGGCGCTCCGGTAGAAATCGGCTTTGATAGGCTTGGTGCCAACAAAAAACGTCATCTTCTGCTTAATCTTGCAGACCAAGTACCGCAATTTGCGGTAAACTTTGGACAGATTATCGATTTCGTTGCCAATGACGATAGCCACAAAGCGATTGCTCGCGATCGCTATCGGCAGTATCGCGCTCTTGGGATAGCATTAACGACCCAAGATCTAGCAGCACAACCAATTAATTTTTAGTTTGAGATAAACACGCCTCATGGAAAAAACATATAACCCGCAGTCTATCGAACAGTCTCTTTACCAAAACTGGGAAGAGAAAGGTTACTTCAAGCCACACGGCGACGAGTCTCAAGGCAACTATTGCATCATGATCCCGCCACCAAATGTGACGGGTAGTTTGCATATGGGTCACGCCTTCCAAGATACCATCATGGATACGTTAACCCGTTACCAGCGTATGAAGGGTAAGAACACCCTTTGGCAGGTCGGTACAGACCACGCCGGTATTGCCACTCAAATGTTAGTTGAGCGTAAAGTGGCAGCCGAAGAAGGCTTAAACCGCCATGATTTGGGTCGTGAAAACTTTATCGATCGTATCTGGGATTGGAAAGAGCAATCTGGCGGCACCATCACTAAGCAGCTACGTCGCCTTGGCGCATCTGTTGATTGGGACCGTGAACGTTTTACTATGGACGAAGGCATGTCTGAAGCGGTACAAGAAGTATTTGTACGCCTTTACGAAGATGACCTAATCTACCGCGGTAAGCGCCTAGTGAACTGGGATCCGACCCTGCACACCGCTATCTCTGATTTAGAAGTTGAGAACAAAGAAAAGCAAGGCAGCATGTGGCATTTCCGCTACCCACTTGCCGATGGCGCTTTGACTAGCGATGGTAAAGACTACCTAGAAGTAGCAACCACACGTCCTGAAACCATGCTGGGTGACAGTGCAGTAGCGGTTCACCCAGACGATGAGCGTTATCAATCGCTAATTGGCAAATTCATTTTACTGCCAATCGTCAACCGTCTTATCCCTATTGTCGCAGACGATTATGTTGATATCGAGTTCGGTACAGGTTGTGTGAAAATCACTCCTGCGCACGACTTTAACGACTATGAAGTCGGTAAGCGACATGAATTGCCGATGTACAACATCTTAACCATTGATGCGGCAATTCGCTCAAGCGCTGAAGTGGTTAACACCGACGGCACTGCAAACAACGAACTAGATAATAGCCTACCTGAGCGTTATGTCGGTCTTGATCGCTTTAAAGCGCGCAGCGCGATTGTTGCAGAGTTTGAAACATTAGGCCTACTGGGCAAAATCGATCCACACGGATTAAAAGTCCCTTACGGTGACCGCTCTGGTGTGGTAATCGAGCCATTACTAACAGATCAATGGTATGTTGCCGTTGCACCTATGGCTAAAACTGCCATGGAAGCGGTTGAAAACGGTGACATCAAGTTTGTACCACAGCAGTATGAGAACATGTACAACTCTTGGATGCGTGACATTCAAGACTGGTGTATTTCACGTCAGCTTTGGTGGGGTCACCGTATCCCAGCTTGGTACGACGAAGCAGGCAAAGTGTATGTTGGCCGCGATGAAGCAGAAGTCCGTGCTAAGCACAGCCTTGATGACTCAGTAGTACTTCGCCAAGACGCCGACGTACTTGATACCTGGTTCAGTTCAGCATTGTGGACGTTCTCTACACTAGGCTGGCCAAAAGATACCGCTGAGCTTAAAGCCTTCCACCCAACTGATGTGTTGGTTACTGGTTTTGACATCATCTTCTTCTGGGTTGCCCGTATGATCATGATGACCATGCATTTCATCAAAGATGAAAACGGCAAACCACAAGTGCCGTTCAAGACGGTATATGTGACAGGCCTTATCCGTGATGAAGCCGGTAACAAGATGTCTAAGTCTAAGGGTAACGTACTTGATCCATTAGACATGATTGACGGTATCGACCTTGAGTCACTAGTGACTAAGCGTACTGGCAACATGATGCAGCCACAACTTGCCGCTAAGATTGAAAAGAGCACGCGTAAAGAGTTTAGCGAAGGTATCGAGCCGCATGGTACTGACGCACTGCGCTTTACACTAGCGTCTATGGCATCAACGGGCCGTGACATCAACTGGGACATGAAGCGCCTAGATGGTTACCGCAGTTTCTGTAACAAGATCTGGAACGCATCACGTTACGTATTGATGAACACCGAAGTGCAAGCTGAAGGCGCGAGCGATGATGCTGTTGGCGAAGCGCTAGATTGTGGCCAAATTCTGGTTGATGGCAAGCCAGGCGCAATGGAGCTATCGATTGCCGATCGCTGGATTATCGGTCTGTTCAATGAAACCGTTAAAGCCTACGACGAGCACATGGCTAACTACCGTTTCGATCTTGCCGCTAACACCATTTACGAGTTCACTTGGAACCAGTTCTGTGACTGGTACTTAGAGTTAACGAAACCTGTTATGCAAAGTGGCACCGATGCACAGCTTCGTGGTACGCGCCATACTTTGGTTAACGTACTAGAGCAGATGCAGCGTCTAATGCACCCAATCATGCCATACCTAACTGAGACTATCTGGCAGCGCGTTAAGCCACTAGCCGGTGTTGAGGGTGACACATTGATGTTGGCTGCCTTCCCTGAGTATCAAGCTGACAAAGTCGATGCTGCTGCGATGGAAGATTTAGAGTGGGTTAAGCAAGTGATTGTTGCGGTACGTAACATCCGCGCAGAACTTAACATCGCGCCATCTAAGCCGCTTAATGCATTGCTACGTGGCGTGAGCTACAAAGACAGAGCACGTCTTGAAGCGAACCAGATATTCTTCACTACACTGGCAAAACTTGAGACTATCACCATTATGTCTGAAGATGATGTTGCGCCGATGTCGACTACTCAGCTTGTAGGCAACATGGAGCTATTGATCCCAATGGCAGGTCTTATCGACGTGGCTAAAGAAGTGGCGCGTATCGATAAATTACTCGAGAAAGCGGCAGCTGAATTTGCGCGTATCGAAGGTAAGTTATCTAACCAAGGTTTCGTGGCCAAAGCCCCTGCTGCCGTGATTGAAAAAGAGCGTGCTAAGCAAGCCGAATACCAACGTGATATGGACAAGCTAACTGAACAGAAAGCTGAACTGGCTAAGCTAGAAGGCTAATTCGAAAAGCTACAAATAGCGTAAAAAAAGAAAAAGGGCTGTCATCGACAGCCCTTTTTGTTAGCTAAAATCTAATACTTCAACAAAATCACACTCGGTAGTAAGCAATCTCTTGCTGCATAGATTCAGCAAGCTGGGCAAGCTCATGGGTCGCGGCCTGCGTTTGCTCTGCACCTGCTGCTGTTTGATCTGATATATCGCTAATATTAATAATATTGCGACTAATCTCTTCGGTCACTAAGCTCTGCTCTTCTGATGCGGTCGCTATCTGCGTATTCAAAGCACTAATTTGCTCGATGCTCACCATAATTAACTGTAGCGCGTCACCCGCTTGTTGTGATTTATCCACGCTTAACTTAGCTTGCTCTGTACCGCGCTCCATCATCAACATCGAGTCGCGTGCGCCCTGTTGCAAATGCTGGATCATCTTCTGGATCTCCTCAGTCGAGTCCTGAGTTCGTTTAGCCAGCGAACGTACCTCATCAGCGACAACAGCAAAACCTCGGCCCTGCTCTCCAGCCCTAGCCGCTTCAATTGCCGCGTTTAAGGCAAGTAAGTTAGTTTGCTGCGAGATCCCTTGAATAACATCAACAACTGAGCCGATTTCATCAGATGACTTAGACAACAATTGCATCGCTTCTGTCGCCCCATCCATCTCTGTTGATAACGTCTCGATCACCGCAATACTTTCACTCACAACGGTTTGCCCATGATGAGCCACGTCATTTGCTTCTGTTGACGTCATAGCTGCAGCTTCGGCACTTTGCGCAACTTCTCGCACCGTTGCAGAGAACTGATGAATCGCGGCAGCGATTTGCTGAGTTTGCTGTTGCTGGTCAATCACATTACGCTGAGTCTGAGTCGATACCACAGAGTTCTCTTCCGCTGCACTGGCTAAGCGAGCTGTCGACTCATGGGTATTTTGTACAGCATGCTGAAAGCGTGCCGCAATTTGATTCACATAGGTAGCAATATGCGAAAACTCATCATCCCCACCAAGCTCTATGCGCTTGGTTAAATCGCCATTAGCAATATCAATGGCAGTGGTTTCTAGCTCCGTCATCGCCTTGCCCATACGACGAACAATAAGTGATGAGCTAATCGTTATAACCAAGATACAAACCGTCGAGAAAACCGCCACCAGCAAGAGATAAATACGCATGTCTTCATTAAAACGATTGAAGCTATCTCGCCCCTCTACAACCTGCATATCTAAGAAAGACTGCGCCTCAGCGGTAATGTTCTTAAACAGTGGGTTAATCTGTGTCAGCAACACCCGGTTTGCCGCTTCATACTCGCCTCGCTCTAAGGCATCTATTGTTGGGTTAAACCCCTGCGCGACCACTTTATCGAGCTGAGTCTTTAAACGGCTAGCTTGCAGCCGTTCTTCATTATCTAATTTCGCGCCTAAGATTTCATTATCGATAATATTATACAGCAGCTCGATAGCCGCCTGTGCCTGGCTAACATGCAGCCTCAGAGGATGGTTATGCATTTCAGAAAACGGGCTACTTGGATCGTGCTGAAACGCTAATAAAAGCTCACTTCGAGCAGTAGCAAGTTCATTAAGCACCTGTCCAGCGCGAATACTATGCTGCATACCTTCGGCATACAGCTTTCCTATCGAATCGCCCGCATCTTGCATACCAGAAATCCCCTTATACCCTAGGAATAGGAAAGAGATCACGGTCAAAAATACAATCAGTTTTAGTTGAAAACGTACTGATTTAAATGCTGAGACAACATTCGCTTGCGAGTGATTCGATTGGCGAAGGTCTTCTCGGTCTAGCTGTTCGATTAATACAGACATACAGTTCCCTAGTCTCCGGGGTTGCCTTACTGAAATATAAGAAATGCTCGATTTAACTACCTACTCATTGCTTCTAACAATATCGAGTCGGCAAGCAGCATAGAGTAAAAGCGACAATTTAATACCTGAAAATCAATCGATTGTATAAATAGTTGATATGGGTCACAGCGAAAACGAGTCGTAGAATTGGCGGCAAAGCCAATAGTGAGAAATACTAATTTAGTCACCACTAAATTTACAACAAATGTCAATTTGATGACAACGCCAAAAAACCGCCTTAAACATTGTTTTATATAACTATTTTAAAAATAACCATTGCTTTAAACATGAAACAAATTCAAGATGTAAACAAATTGCATAGAGTGTAAATAAAATGAAGCATTTGCTTGTATCGAGTTGTTTATTATTAGGCTTATCGGCCTGTGGCGGATCAGATGATTCGGGATCTGATAATGGCGGCGTAATACCGCCCTTAGCTCAAGCTCCCACTATTGAGCTCGGCGATACCGTAACGGCATGGAATGATTCGCTGATAAACCTCACCGCTGATGTCAATATTTATGCCACTGGCGCTAATACATTTAGCTGGCAGCAAGTATCAGGACCCGAAGTCACATTACAAAACGCGACACTTGAAGGCGTAACTATTAATGCCAAAGAACTATTACAAGATAGCAAGATTGCCCTCAGCCTTACGGTTACAGATAGCAGTAACCAAAGTGCTAGCGAGCAGATAACGATTCAGCTCAATGATAAAATCAGCGCGGCGATGAAAAGCGGCGATGCCAGTATTGCCGCCGCAATGTCACCACAAATAATCAAGCGCGCCTTGAGTCACATTCAGCAGTATCGCTTAGACGGCGATACACTGCTAAAAAGCATCTACCAAAATGATAGCCTTCAATACGATCAAGGCCGTCACTCACAAATGATCCAGCTTGCAGGCGCAGAACATGCCTATCCGCAAAATAAGGCTTATGCCATTGTTACGGGTAATAAAGGCCTAACCTTCGCAGCTACCAATGACAAGTCTGGTCAACGCAATGCTGCATTCGGCACCGATATTATTTCGAGCATGCAGCAAGGTCATAACGCTAGTTTTGAACCTAGCTTTAAGCGCTTATTAGGCTGGATGCTCAAGCAGGATGAAACTGCACTGGCAAAGCCACAACAAGTACGTCTGTTTCTCATGAGCGGCAATACGGTCAGCCGCATCAATAGCTGGATTAGCGAACACTACCCTAATTGGCAGGTACAAACCTGTAGCGATGAAACCACGCTTAGCAGTTGCTTAGCCGAGGCGCAGTTGGTGATAACCGGCTCTTCAGAGCTATTTCCAATCAAAACTGTTGAGCCACTGATTGCTCAAATTCAACAGGCGACACAACCACTGCTCTATGTGCACCTACATAGCTGGAATAGTGTTCCCTTAACCCAAACCGTACTGAACCCTATGGGCTTTAGCATGCAAGGTTCTGGCGGGCCTGGTAACTATTTTGCTCAAGATAAAGCCGACTGGTCATCTGCCACCGCGATGCTCGACAGCTTCAGCGCGCTAGATAAAGAACAATTATGGTTAAGCCTATTCGATAGCGAACGCGTCGATTTTAACCTTGCCAATTGTGCAACGAGTTGCGATGCCAAATTTAACGATGATTATCGGCCAGCGCTCGGTACTATTCGCAGTAATATCCAAGCGATAGAAACCAGTAAACGTGATATTTTCAATCAGCC
Source organism: Shewanella sp. 0m-8 (assembly GCF_052977265.1). Lineage (NCBI taxonomy): Bacteria > Pseudomonadati > Pseudomonadota > Gammaproteobacteria > Alteromonadales > Shewanellaceae > Shewanella > Shewanella sp. 0m-8. Next base: position 46,027 of record NZ_JBRIMB010000002.1, read on the forward strand.
TGACTACTCTCTCTACAAGCTGCTTATCTTACTTGGTGATAACTATCGCCAAGCGATTCAATACCCGATGGATGTGACGACGACCGATAGCTTGAATTACCTTAAAGCCTATTACGCCGATCATAGCGTTTATAACTTCCGCGATATTAATGCTGTACCAAAGGACTTAGGCAACTTTAGTCGCACCGACTTTAGCCAAATCAGCGCTGTAGATCAGCATGTGAGTTTAAGCAGTAAAAAAGGTTTCCGCTCTGCTGGCGTTTACGCCCTACCGGGCCAAACTGTAAGCGTGACGCGAAGTGATAACAGTCAAGTCCGCACCTGGGTATTTATCAATACTCTGCGCTCAGGTTCAACTCATGAGTTTGCCAGCAACGGCTACAACCGCCCTAAATTATTGCAATCGACCCATATTGAAGTTAAGGCCGGTGAAACCATTAAGTTTACCAGTCCTTATGGCGGACCGATGCAGGTGCGTTTTGACCAAACTGACTTAGCCACTGAATTTAGCTTTAAGCAAGTAGGCCTTCATCCATATTGGCGCACAGGCATGGACGGCAACAAGTTCATGCAAGATTTAGCGGCAAATCAATATGATTGGAGTGAGCTGGCAACAGAGCATTTTGAGGTGCATTCCAAAATCGATAAGATGCAAAACACCCTAAGCCACGAGCCACGGTGGAATACCCCAGAAAAAATGGCAACCGCCATCATGACCCAGGTCCATAACTATCCACATCTATTGGCAGGTTTTAAAGGGCCGTTTATCGACGAGGTTGCAGAGATCAGTGAGTTTGCCACCAGCCAAGGCTGGCAAGTCGATACTATTGATACTGTAAAACATATGAATGCCGACCAAGCCACCTGCGGGGCGGGCTGCTCTGGCAACCCTTATGATGCGAGCTGGTCATTTAGCCCAACTGGCCACGGCGATATCCATGAGCTAGGGCATGGGCTTGAAAAAGGACGTTTACGTTTTGATGGACATGATGGCCATTCAACCACCAATCCTTACTCCTATTACACTAAGTCACGCGCCTATACCGAGCTAGGTAAATTACCTTCTTGCCAAGGTCTTAACATTGATGATGAGTTTGCAGTATTGCAACAAAGCATGAATCAAGCCGACCCATTCGCTTATATGCAAGAGGCTAAGCTAACAAGCTGGTCAAATGGCATGGCAACCATGCTGCAGATGATGGTTGCTGCGCAGAAATATGGCGCACTGGAAAATGGTTGGCATCTGCTCGCAAGACTACACATTTTATTGCGTGAATTTGAACGAGCTAAAGGCTCAGAAGAACTTTGGCTGCAAAAGCGCGCTTTACTCGGCTTTAGTCAATTTAACTTAGATGCCGCAAAGAACATCTCAAATAATGACTTCTTGATGGTGGCGATGAGCTACTCCACTCAGTTAGATTATCGTGAGCTTTATCAAATGTGGGGACTGGCGACGACACAAGCGGCCAAAGATCAAGTCGCTGGATTTAACTTTAGTGTTATCGACAGGAAAGTATATGTCTATAACCCTGGGGATTACTGCCTAAGCTTAGATCTTCAAGCTGTAGCGGTGGATGGTAAACAGGCTTGGCCACTTTAACCCGGTATTTTCAGCGGCGAGTTAAGCGCTAAATTAAGTGTAAATGTGCTTATCGATTAAATAAGCAATCAAATGATCAAAGCCACCAAGATACGGTGGCTTTAGTTTATCCCTCCTTGGTGCGTTTACAAGCCCTATAATATAGATTAAGTTGTGAACAGTTATCATAAAAAATGTACTGAACAAATCATCGAGTTATCGCCATGCATAAGCCATTTGTTATGCGAAAAAATATGCTATTCGATAAAGACTAAAAGGACATTACAACATGGACACCAACAAGCTATTACTTATCATCATTGCGATTCTATTGCCGCCATTGGCAGTATTTTTAAAAAATGGTGCGGGTAAAGACTTATTAATCAACATTATTCTCTGCCTGCTTTTCTTCGTTCCTGGTTTATTACACGCTCTGTGGGTCGTCACTAAGTCGTAATCTAACGAGTAGTTACCTAGCGAGTATTAGCAGCTTGGTATTACTTGGTTAGTTTTAGTTGCTTAGTCTTAGTCGCTTAGTTTTAAAAAGACTGTCCTTCACTATATGCTTGCTAAGTAACCCCAGCTACTGACTCGCCTATAAATGCACAAAGCCTAGTCTCTAATGAGCTAGGCTTTTTGTTTTCCAAAAAGCCAAACATTGGCTGCATTTTACTTATTCTGCGTCAACATCGCCGTCTGCTCTAACTGTTGCTTAACGAGCTCTATCATCGCCTTAGCCGCAAAAGAGAGAGTTTGCTGCTTATGCCAAAACAGGGACAATTCCCACCTAAGATCATTTGCCGCAAGGGGCACATTAACCACAGCATCAACTCGATAGCGCTCGGCAATAATCTGCGGTAACACCATAATTCCCGTACCGGCCGCAACCAGAGCTATGCCAAAGTCAGCATGGCTGACTCGAGTAATTTCAGCGGGGACAAAACCCGCCTTATCGCAGGCCTCTAAGATCAGCTCATAGAGTGCATATTCAGGTTCAAACATCACCTGCGCTAAAGATTGCAGATCTTTAAGCTGTAGCTCTTGATAACCGGCTAACGCGTGGGTTTTCGGCACCACGACGACCATAGGATCATTACGGATCCTTAATCCATCAAATTCACCATCAAATTCAATGATCCCTGTTGCCAACTCAATTTCATTTTTTTGTAAGGCTAGTGTTTGCTCAATGCCGCCACGAACCAGTAATTGCATATCAACTTTCGGATATTGCTGCCTAAACTTTGCTATAACAGGGGCAAATAGCTCGGCGCTACCAAGCGGAGCTAAGCCTAACTTTAAGCTGCCGCCGGTTAAATTACGCAACGCATCGAGCTCATTAAGCAGCTCTTGGCGACCAGCCAGCAATTGCTGCGCATGTCGATAAACCACTTCACCTGCCGCCGTTAGCTTAATTTGTGTGCCACGCTTACCACGCTCTAACAACACCATATCGAGCTCTTCTTCTAGCATTTTTATTGCCTTAGAAAGCGCAGGTTGAGTTAGAAATGCTGTGCGGCTTGCTTTTGCAAATCCACCCGCATCCACGACTTGCATAAAATAGTGCAGGGTTTTAAGATCCATTTAGATAACCAAAATTGATAGATTCCATTCTTAATATTCATTTTTTCTATCAATTAAGCAAGCGTAAACTAAGCATCAATCCTCAAAGCCCTAGTTTGGAATTCACCATGGCAACTTTTGCCAAGCCCTGTCATAAAAATGCTAAGCATATCGCTTTAGCCGCCTCACAGATGATCGCACAAATCGTTGCTTTGTGTTTATTGGCCTGGGCCTGCCAAGTATTAGCACAGAAAATTAACTCCCCTATCCCCGGCAGCGTAATTGGTTTAGGGATTTTATTACTGCTACTTGCCAGTAAGATGGTGCCTGAAAAAAGCGTCAATATGGGAGCCACTTGGCTCATTGGCGATCTACTGCTGTTTTTTATTCCTCCCGTTGTGGCGGTCATTAAATATGAAGCCTTGCTTGAACATTATGGCTTGGTGCTTATCAGTTCCATGTTAGTCGCTAGCACCTGCGTGTTATTGGGCACGGCTTTTACTGTCGATAAATTATTCAAATTTGAACGAAGGCTGCGATTAAGAAAACACTTAGCCTCTTCAAAAGCGCAAGTCATACCGCTACGCCCTGTCGATTTACCCCATGAGAAAAGGAAGGCTGCGTGAATCATTCTGCTATAGGAATATTTTGCTTGGTCTTAACATTGGCGGGTTATTACGCCAGTAAAGCCCTCTATCGCCGTCAACGTAAAGTCTGGTTTGCGCCCATTATTGTCGCGCCTGTCGTTATTTTGTTAGTGGTTGTGTGTTTGAATATTAGTGTTAACGACTACTTCAGTTACACCCACTGGCTAGCTGCGATGCTCGCTCCTGCAACAATCGCTTTTGCGCTGCCAATTTACCGTGAACGCCTGTTAATTAAGCAGTATCCACTGACCTTAAGTTTAGGTGTTATAACGGGTTTATTACTCGGCTTGGGCTCCTCTTGGCTATTGGCCTACTTAACCAACATGCCAGCCGAGTTATCTCATAGCTTAATGGTACGCTCAGTCTCAACCCCCTTCGCTATCGAAGCCACTGGCGCCTTTGGTGGTGTGCCAGAACTCACCGCTATGCTGGTGCTACTGACAGGGATCATGGGCATGCTCATTTGTGAGCCTTTATTTAAAGTCGCTAACATTCGCAGCTCTGTTGCTAAAGGCGTCGCATTAGGTGCTTCCGCCCACGGAGCTGGCGCCGCTAAGGCGAGTGAATTAGGCCGTCAAGAAGGGGTTATCGCGAGCCTGACCATGATATTTACCGGGATTGCGATGGTATTAAGCGCCCCACTCTTTGCCCGATTACTCAGCTAATCGCAACAATACCTATTGAAGTACAACTTGATTCAAGCAATAAAACGACAACTTGAATCGAACCATATTTATGCTTTATTTAGCCTTGATGTGTAATTCCGGCCTCCATAGCCATATCAGCCGCAAGCTTATGGCTTACCTCGCTCCCTCACAATTATCGGCACTTCAGAGTACTTTCCCCATAAAACTCAATTTTGTTTAAAACATCCGTTACGACTCAATGTAATAACGCATTGGTGTTTGCAACCAAATTAGGTAAAGTGTCGCATGCAATTACAAGCTTGCAGCGTTTTGGCAGAGATTCACACGCTCTACAAACCCAAAACCAACACAATTAAGATATATACATAATAACGATTAAATAATTAAAACATTTGAAGGGATAGCTATGAGTGATTCGAACGATGCTTATGCAGATAACGACCTAAGGGAAGTTAAGCAGCTGGGTATGTGGGCCTCTATTGCCAGCTTAAGTTACATTTTCTGGATTGTCGGCGGCATGGAGCTCGTTGAGCGAATCGCCTATTACGGCGTTAAAGCCAGTGCTGGCCTCTACGCCAAAGCCCCAGTATCAGAAGGTGGCTTAGGCATTAGCCTCAGTGATTATGGTGTCATTATTGCTCTGTGGGCATTTATGCAGACCTTTGTACCTGTCTTTACCGGCGGGATCTCAGACCGTGTCGGCTATAAAGAAACAATTTTTGCCTCCACACTTATCAAAATTGCTGGCTACTTAGTCATGGCGTTTTTCCCAAGCTTTTATGGTTTCTTATTTGGTGCCATCTTGCTTGCTGCCGGTACTGGTATATTTAAGCCTGGGATCCAAGGCACATTAGTCTTATCCACGGGTAGACAAAACACCTCGATGGCATGGGGTATATTCTATCAGGTCGTTAATATTGGTGGTTTCCTCGGCCCACTGGTTGCTGTGCATATGCGTCAGCTATCTTGGGATAACGTATTTTATGCCTGCGCTGCAATCATCTCGTTTAACTTCCTGTTCTTATTTGCTTATAAAGAGCCCGGAAAAGAAGAGCGTTTAGAACGTAACCGTAAAATTAAATCGGGTGAGATTAAGCAAGAAGCGCTCTGGCGCGATGCTTTACACGAGCTAAAAAAGCCTATCGTTATCTACTATATGTTGGTATTTGCGGGTTTCTGGTTCCTGTTTAACTCACTGTTCGATGTTCTACCTATTCACATTTCTGAGTGGGTCGATACCAGTGTAATTGTGACCTCGCTATTTGGTCCAGAAGGGACCTCTAATGGCTTCTTCCAATTCTGGCTAGGGCTTGATAATACCGGAACTAAGGTGATGCCAGAGGGCATGCTAAACCTAAATGCCGGCATGATCATGACCAGCTGTTTCTTGGTCGCTGCTTTAACCGCTAAATACCGTATCACTACAGCTATGCTCGCTGGCTGCTTGTTGAGTATTTTGGCGTTCGTATTGATTGGCGCAACAAACGCGGCATGGATGATTGTGCTTGCGATTGCGATGTTCTCATTCGGTGAAATGATGATCAGCCCAAAGAAGAACGAGTTTATGGGTAACATTGCACCGGAAGGTAAAAAAGCCATGTACTTAGGCTTTGTTATGTTACCGCAGGGTATTGGCTGGACGCTTGAAGGTTACTTTGGTCCTAAACTCTACGAGATGTATGCATCGAAGGAGGTTTTTTCCCGCGAACTATTGGCCGAACGTGGCATGAGCGCTGCAGATATTAGCGCGATCCCACAGGGTGAAGCTTTTACAACTTTGGTTAGCTACACCGGCGAGAGTGCACAAGCACTGACAACGCTTTTATATAACACCCATGATATAGGTATGGCTTGGTATATCATTGCCGCAATCGGTAGCATCTCAGCGATTGGTATTTACCTTTACGGTAAGTGGTTGTTTAAGCTTCAGCAGCGTTAAGCAATGTACTGTTACTAAGTATGAAATAAAAAGCAGAGACAAAAAAAGCTGACCTCGGTCAGCTTTTTTTTCGCTTTAAATTTCACATTATCGGAGATAGGTGATAATGGATAACTTATAACTTAAGCGGCTTGTTTTTCTGCAGCGGGCTCATATGCAGCAACTGCAACTGGACCAACTGGTAAAATAACGCGGCCAAACTCAGCATTTAATACTTGTGCCATAGCAAAGTAAATTGCGCTTAAACCACAGAAGATACCTTCGTAGCCAGCGATCGTGCCGATTAGCTCACTACCCGTGAAATCACGAGCTGCAAGTAGGAAGAACAAAATCGTTAATGATGCAAACACAACTTGCTTAGCACGTGGGTAACGTAGTGAGCCCACAAAAAGTGCTGCTGTGAACAGACCCCATAAACCTAAGTACCAACCCATAAAGCTAGCTGGGCTTGCTTCTGCTAGGCCCATTTTAGGCATAACGATTAAGCCAACCAAAGTTAACCAGAATAAACCGTAAGAAGTAAATGCAGTTGTACCAAACGTGTCACCACGCTTAAAGCACATGATACCAACGATAACTTGAGCGATACCGCCGTAGAAGATCCCCATTGCTAAGATCATTGAATCAATTGGGAAGAAACCTGCGTTATGGATGTTAAGTAAGACAGTTGTCATACCAAAGCCCATTAGGCCTAGTGGAGCTGGGTTAGCTAGTTGTGTCGACATTAAGTTCCCCTACAGGAAGTAGTCAAAAAATATATTCGCACCGCTAAATGCAAATATGAAATTAAGTTAATTTGAGCGCGCGCATTCTAGTCGAAGCGATGGGGCCGAGCAAATATGCTCGCAGGCGTAGGGGAAACGAGGGAAATCGAAACTAATACGGTATATTACTAATTAATCAATGTGTTATAAACAAAAAGAGGACTTTAGTTCAAGCGCAAAACCAATGCGAGACGCTGGTCACGTAAACCAATAAAAATATGACATTGAACACACTGTTCAAGTTTAGCACATTAGCAACTGATGAAATTCGCAGAGTAAAAGTGCTGAAAAATTGCACCAGCTCACAAACTAAAAAAATGGTCTTATTTTTAGCAAAAAGACCCTAAGGGTTAAGATATTTGACAGGTTTGGGCTCAACATTCTCACTTTGCTCTCTACATGGCCTTTATATAGCCTTTTACTCAGCCCTTTATTCCACCCTTTATATAGCCCGCTCAAGCGGTATATTTAACAGAAGTCCTGCACCAGAGTGAGCGACATGAGTTAAGAGAAAAACCTATGGATAGCATATTTAGGCATTCTGAATTTCTGCTATCGATAAGTCTCGACTTTCACCAGCAGTTAATTGCGGGTCGAGCACGATGGCGCCGACGGATATTCGATGTAAACCTACAACGGGGTTTCGAAAGCGGCCAAACATGCGCTTGATTTGATGATAACGCCCTTCCATCAAGGTCACCAAAGCCGTGTGTGCATCTATGATCTCCAGCTTAGCGGGTAAGGTCGTGATACCTTCATATTCAAAGTACATCCCATTGGCAAAAGCTGGAATATAAGATTCATCAATGGGATTTTGCAGCGTCACTCGGTACAGCTTTCCGACCTTATGTTCTGGCGACATCAGCTTTTTAGACCAGCGACCATCATTAGTTAACAGCAACAAACCTGAAGTATTGAGATCTAAGCGACCAACAATATGCAGACTGCACTTATCTTCTCTAGCCAGCAAATCGATAACCGTTTTATGCTTATCATCAACGGTAGCACTGACCACGCCAACGGGCTTATATAGCATCACATAGCTCGGCCGGCTGGCTTGCAACACTTGACCATCAAGACAAACATGGGAGAACTCGTCGATAATCAAATCGATATCACGCGCTATCTCACCGTCCACCTGCACTTGCCCTTTAGCCAACAGCAACCTAACATGTTTTTTATTAATACCTGTTTTGACGCTAATAAACCTATCTAGCCGTGCACGTTTTGATTCCATAAAATTCTATTGCTCAGCAGTGATAGGCTGTACTTTATAGGCGCAGCGACGTGCCCCCTGGATAATGTGTTCCTCACGGCTCACCGTAGCGTCATGCTGCAGTAAGGTCTGAAATAACTGCAATTCTGAGCGGCAAAAATTAAGACATTTTGTTGCTGCAGCGCAGATCGGGCAATGGTTTTCAAGTAGCCAGTAACAGCCGTCGCTATGCTCAACCGTCGCCATATAACCTTCATTGGTACGTAACTGTGCCAAGACTTGTAGCTTAATGGCTAAGCTATCGGCACTGATTAACGCATCACGATAAAGCGCAAGTGACACCTGTTCACGATGGCTAATAAGCTGTTCTAAGCCACTGTCGCCAAAAACAGTTTTAACCGAATCAATTAGCTGAACGCTCAGCTCTTCATGTCTATCAGAGAAATGACTATTACTTTGCGGCGTTAGCGCCCAGAAACGTGTCGGTCGCCCACGAGTCGCTTTTCTATCATCAAAAACCACATCGCAACTTTCTTCAAGGCTTTGTAAATGCTGACGCACCCCCATTGTTGTCAGGCCTAGCTCACTAGCAATCGCTTTAGCCGTTAATTCACCTTGGGTTTTAAGCATCTGCAAAATTTTGTCACTGGTCTTCATCGTTATCTCTTTATGGCAGCTTTGTTCTTTTATCGCTCAAGGCACAAAGCGGTATGACTATGGCCATTATTACTCAACCATCAATTAAGTAAACTTTTTTCTTTACTTTATTTTGTAAACTGTTTACTTTACTTAAAACTTAAATAAACAAAAAGGTTTACTAAAATGGAATTAGTCATCATTAGTGCCAGCCAGAGAAGCCCATCGCAGAGTGCCAAAGTCGCCCGTTACCTGAGCGAACAGGTGACGGGTTTTAACAGAGTCAATCACATAGAGCTTTGCCAATACCAGTTACCTTTTTGGGATGGAAGTGCAGAAACCAAATCTGCCGATGGTAGCCGCTGGCCTTTAATTTCTCAGCAAGTAAAGAAAGCAGACGCCTTAGTATTAATTACACCCGAGTGGGGCGGCATGGCATCACCTTTGATGAAGAATTTTTTGTTGATGTGCGACCACCAAGATACCGCCCATAAACCCGCTTTATTGGTTGCTGTTGTCAGTGGGATAAGTGGTGCCTACCCTATTGCCGAGCTAAGAATGAATGCATTAAAAAACAATAAACTGGTGGCGACGCCTGATCATTTAATCGTTAGAAATGTCGAAGAACTCTTCAATACTGACGCGCCACTGTGCGATAGAGAATTACATTTACGGGAACGTATCGACTACAGTTTGCATATGCTCACTCAATACAGCGAAGCCTTAAAAGGAGTGCGGATTAACCATCAAAACAAGCCATTTCCAAAACAGCAGGAGTACCATTATGGCATGTGACCATCAAAGCAAGCCATTTGCAAAGCTGCAATCAATTTAGGACAACAATACAAGGAGTCAATTATGATGCGTTTAGAGCATTTAAATTTAGTGGTCAGAGATATTTCAAAGGCATTAGCGTTTTACCAAGCAATCTTTCCTCATTGGAAAGTTCGCGGCGGAGGAAAGTCTAGTTGGCATGGCGTAGAGCGCAACTGGGTGCACTTTGGTGATGATTATCAATATTTAACGTTTAACGATGACGGTATTGAAGACAACCGTGACTTAAGTGGGCATCAAGTTGGCTTGGCCCACTTTGCATATGTCACCGATGATCTTGATGGGGTGATTGAGCGCCTCAAAACGAGCGGCCATCTTGTAGATAAAGCGGGCGCAGAAGATCCCTATCGCCGTAATGTGTACTTTATCGATCCCGATGGTTACGAAGTTGAGTTTGTTGAATATCTCACGGATATTCCGGCTATGCGCAATCAATATGAATAATCGCCGCTGTCAGCAATAGCATCAACAATAGCGATTAATCGCCAACCTGAACGTCAGTGACAACTATAGCGCCTCAGCTAAAGCTGTAAACGATGAGCCTGATCAACTCATTGTTCTTATCCAGCGACTCGGTAGTACTCTAAGTAGCCGATGCAGTATTGCCCATGGCCAGCTTGGTACAAAGCTATTGGCTTTTTCAGCCTCGATAGCTGCAACCATTGCACTACAGCCCACGTCGGTATCAACAATAAAAGGCACCTTTTCGACGTGCTCGTTTATTTCACTGCGGATAAAACCAGGATGAATACAACTGACCTTAATTGGCGTATACATTACATCAATACGAATACCTTCAGTTAACGACGTAACAGCAGCTTTTGTCGCCGCATAAACGGTCATCGCTCGCCTAAAGCCACGCACAGCACTCACCGAGGATATGGTTACTAAGTGGCCAGCATTTTGTTCACGAAAAATAATCATCGCCGCTTCAGCTTGAGCAAGTAAAGCTACAAAATTAGTTTCCGCCGTTTGCTTATTGGCCTCGAAATGTCCTGTGCCAATGGCAGCGCCCTTACCCATTCCTGCGTTAAGAATGATCCTGTCTAACTGGCCAAATTCAGACTTGAACTCATTAAACACCTTAAACACATCTTGATGCTGATTAACATCAAGCGCTTTAACCGAAACGTTAATATTTGGATTTATCTGTAAGAGATCTTGCTTTAGCTTATCTAAACGCTCAACTCGTCGCGCGCACAAAGCCAAATCTCGCCCCATGTTGGCAAACTCCAGTGCCATGCCTCTACCTAAACCAGAGCTGGCGCCGGTGATCAATATTGTCTTACGCTTAGCCATCATCTGTTTCCATCCATAGCGGTATCGTTTTTAATTCACATGGTTAACATCTAACCTAATCTAATCTAATCTAAGCTACTGTTGAAGTAATAGAATGTAAACCTCAACTCGGCGATTAGAAAGCGACAGAACAGCAGGTTTATCCAAGCCAGATGCCCAGCGATAGTAAGCCGATATAAAATACCAGCCCCACAACAAAAGGCTTATCGGTCTCAGGCAGTCTCCCTAGCAATGCCTTTTCACGTTACGCCGCTGTACTGACTAAGCATAAAAAGTAAGCGCAAAACCTAGCAATTCAATATCAACCCAATCTCAACGAACATCAACCCAGTATGGTTAATGCCTTTGAACGCGCCATCTATCGCCTCTACTTGTCATCGAGCGATGGAGATAATCGCCCCATCGACAATGCAGGTTAAAGTCAGGTTGAGGACCGTTAATAACAATGGTAATCATTTTTTATTCACAAATTATCTGCAAATTATTTGAACTCGAGAAGTAAGACAATTTTGAAATCAATGACTTAAAATCTCGTAGATTGAAAAGCACTTACAAGGAGTAATTTAAGCGTGATTTAGTATTAGCAAACCCGTGTGTTTACTGGGTTATCGACTAGATTTACAGAATTATGGACCTGTGTTAATGGCAAGGGAATGCAAGGCTGACGGAGTATTTGCCATGATTTCCTACCACCATACATTAACGGTAATCGATAATGATTCGCCGGTACAACTTGCACTCAACAAGGCGTTACAACTCGCTAAAAAAACTCATGCGAAAGTCACTGTATTGAAGATTGAGCACCCCTACAATAATGTATTAAGTCGCCTTGGATTACTCTCCAAGCAAGCACTCGACCCCATGCTAGTTGTCAAAAAGCTATTGGCTAAGTATCAACGGCTGGGGGTTGAAGTTGAGATAAAAGCCATTAAGAACCTCCAAGACCATGTTGCGATATTGAATGAAGCCAATAAGGGTAACTACGATTTAATCGTGGTCAATAACAAACACCACAACCCAGTTATCAACGAGTTCATCCCTAGCTGTGAAGCTCACCTACTTAGAGAGTGTGAGCACCCCGTCATGATAGTGGGTAATAAGACTTGGCAGCAACATGGGCATATCCTCACCGCGCTTGAAACCGCAGACCCAGATATTGAACACAGTAAGTTAAATCAATGCTTACTCGATGATACTTTGCAACTGGCGACACTGTTAGACAGCGATATTCATCTGCTTAACTGTTATCAAATAGAAAATTGGAGCATGTCTGTTGAAAAAGAAACTAACCACCTTTCAGATAAGGAGCAAAAACAGCAGCATTGGGCACGCTTACTCAGTAACGCTAAAAACTACCATATAACAAACGAACATTTACACCTTGAGCAAGGCCTACCGGATCATATTATTCCCACTATCGCTCACCAATGTAACGCTAACTTGTTGGTCATTGGCGCAGGTGAGCACCATGGCTTAATAAGTGAACTCAAGGGGCACACCTCTTCTGTGATCGTCAATCAACTCAAATGCGATATCTTGGCTATCAAGCCGCAAATCCACTAAGTCACTAATGCCCCTAATATGAGTCATTATCATGAATGACCATATGAACGCTAATCTCGTTCCGACTGGGTCTGCGCCACTATGTCAGAATCTGCTTGCGCCCAAAAGTCGACTCTAAAACAGGTATCATCCGAAAGAAGCTCAACTTTATGCCAATACTGAGGCGGCGATACCCCGACCTCACCGACTTTAATCACGATCTCTTGCTCCACCTCGCCCCGTCTATCAGTAAAACCATAGAACTTGAGTTCGCCGCTCAACACATGAATTTGTCCATAGACGCCCGCCTTAGTATTGTGCAGGTGTAAAAACATCTTTGGCACGGTCTGCTTGTCAAATACCGGACTCGATTTATAGTTCACATAATCAGTTGGGATCGTGGGCATATTCGTAGAACCTCATTTTATAACGTGTTATTAATGCCAATTAAGCTCAAGTTAAGCGACGATAAGCAAACTACGCACTATAATCGCAACATCCCCATACCAGCTGGCATGCACTTGCTGTAATAATGAGACAAAATGAACAATCAATATAGCTACACTACACAATACACGCTAGATAAAAGCCACTTTAGCGAGTGTTATGACGAATCAGTCATTGTCGATACTTCTGTGCGTGCATATCGTAAGGCCATCATTTTTGGCTTAGTGGGTACCGCCCTAATGCTAACCAATATTAATGGTTACGCTTCATGGTTTTTAATCGCCTTAGGCGCACTTGAAGCATTGAGTGTACGATTTAGAAAACCTTGGTGGCTAATGCGTCAAATGATGAGTAAAGCCGCCAATAATGAAGTGACCTTAACGGTAGATGAATCTGGGATCACTAATGACTCTTTCTACGTGCAGGGCACTATTTTATGGCAAGATGTCACCGAGATAACGGAAACTACTCAGGGCTTTCTATTAAAGCATCTAAAAGGCACCAGCTACCTCTCAAAGCGCAGCCTAGATCAACAGGCCACGCAATTTGTTGTGAGTAAAGCGGCTGAAAAAAGTCAAAAGCTGCAACAAAGCGAAGCGGATTAATCTCTCACATTCGCCATTAGAAATGCGTCAATATACTCGCCACTGCGAAAAGCATATTCACGCATTTCCCCCTCTATCACAAAGCCATGTTTTTTATATAAGCTAATGGCTAAGTGGTTATCAGTGTAGACCTCAAGCTCAATTCTCCTCACTGCAAGCCAATTTTGTGCAAGTGATACCATGGCGTCAAGCAACGCAGAGCCAATACCCATCCCTCGAAATGCCTCATCTACCGCCATACCAATATTTGCTACATGTTTACGCCTAGGGTTACTAAACACTTCCATACCTATTTGACCAACGACCTCGCCATCTCTTATTGCCACTAAGCTATAACAGTTATCAGGCAGTTCCATAAGACGTTTTTGCCAAGTATGTAATGACGGGAAAGGATGTTGTAACGTGCCTGCATAACAGCTTTGCTGACTATAAAGCCGACAGATACCATCAATATCAGCATCAAGGCTGTGACGAATATCTATATCTACCAAAATTGTTTTCTCCCTTTCTAAGGGGATACGCTCTCCAGTCACCACATTCTCCTTTTATTACACAGCACAGTTTAAACACTAACTTTCGCTAAAACAGCTTATATGTCAATACCTAAGCCAGTCTTATCCGTTGCCTGTACTTTTGAATCAAGATAAACACGCGCCTAAAACTGACTACTTTTCAAACTGTATCAGTTTGCAACAAATATCTTAACCTTCATGCTGTATATGGCAATAGATGATACCCTATAGCTTCATTTGTTAATTTTGTAATCAAGAGTTAATGTATTAGATGCCATACTTATTAGCACTTATGCTTACTATCAGCTTATATTCGGGTGCTGCTTTCGCAACCGCTTCAACGGGCTGCGATAACAATACCGACTGTATCGAAGTCGGTCGTTGGGACTTAGGCTTTGCCTTAGGCTATGGTAATAAATCTAATCCTCTTAAAGACTATAAAGACATCCCCCTGTATGTCGTCCCGACCATTGCCTATTATGGTGATAACTGGTTTTTCGATAACGGTAATATCGGCTATACCTTAACGGAGGGCGAAAACTACACCATCAATTTGATCACCACTTTTAGCAGTGATAGCGCCTTCTTCTATCGCTGGGATCCGTCGAATATTTTCCTGCTTTCAGCTGGCGGCAGTAGTCAACGTGCAACCTCCCCGCTCTCAACCTTTGGCAGAGTAAATCCAGAGCCTGCCATTGGTGAGCTAGAAAATCGAAACTTTACATATCTTGGCGGAGCCGAGGCTTTTGTTTACACCCGATTTGGTATAGTGCACGCAACGCTCGCCCATGACATACTTGATGTCCATGGCGGCCTTGAGTCTAAATTGAGGTGGTTTTACAATATTCCCCTAGATAGGTGGAATTTTGAATTTGCTGCGGTATTAGACTGGAAGAGTAAAGAGGTGGTTGACTATTACTATGGTGTCAGACCGAGTGAAAGCCTCTACTGGAGCCAAGAATATCAAGCGGAGTCTGCATTGAATAAGAGTATCGAATTTACTGGGCAGTACGTATTAACTGAAAACTGGAACTTACTCTTAGTGGCACGTTATACCGATATCAGCGATGAAATCGTCGATAGTCCTCTTTTAGAAAAAGATTACACCACCACCTATTTTGTTGGCGCAGCGTATAGGTTCTGATTAGAGTGTCTTCAAAATTCAAACTTGTATTCTTGTGTCTGTTGTTGAGCTCGTTAATGAGTACAACGGCTATTGCAAAAAATAGTACAAAACAGCCAACAACTAACCTAAAACTGTCCCCTGAGTTTTGTATCACTTCAGCTAATGAAGAGTCTTGCGATATAGAAGTCACATTAGAATGGGATATGTTAAAAAACAAAACAGTCTGTATTATTTCAGACTACAAAGATCTAAAGAAATGGTGCAGTCCTTCACCAGACATTCACTCTTTGACCGTCAATATCAGTGCTGACCGTGATATTCAGTTTGTGATGATAGACAAAGATACCCACGAAACAATTGCAGGTGTAAAATTGAAAGTCACACCCGCTTCTTCGCCTCAAGTTAGGCGACGATATCGAAACCCATGGAGTTTATTCTAATGACCAGCTCTCAATCTACGCATAGAGTATTATTAGTCGAAGATGATATTCGTTTAGCCAACTTGATTGTCGACTTCCTAAAGTCACATGGCATGCATGTTGAAGTAGAGCGTAGAGGCGACACTGTCCTTACTCGCCTAATAAACTATAAACCTGACATTATTTTACTCGATATTATGCTGCCTGGGATGGATGGCTTAACCTTATGCGAAAAATTGCCAGATTACTTTGCAGGCCCTATTTTACTGATGAGTGCCCTAGGCTCAAATGAAGATCAAATTAAAGGCTTAGAGTTAGGTGCTGACGATTACGTGGTTAAACCTGTTGACCCAGCATTATTAGTCGCGCGCATTAACAATTTACTACGTCGCCAAGCTAAACCAGCGCAAGTAGAATCTCACTGCCTAAGCTTTGGTAAGTTAAGTATCGACCCGCATACTCAAGCGATTCGTTTGGGTGAGACCGAAGTGGATCTGACCAGTCATGAATTTGAACTACTTTGGTTACTGGCATCACAAGCAGGCCAAGTAATGAGCCGCCAATATATCTATCAATACCTGCTCAATATTGATTTTGACGGTAAAGACAGAAAGATTGATGTACGTATATCACGCCTAAGAAAGAAACTTGGCGATAATATTGAAACCCCTTTTAGAATTAAAACAGTTTGGGGGCAAGGTTACCTCTTCGCGCCAGAAGCGTGGAACAACTAAGTCTGCTAATTTATTAAGATGAAACGGCTTTTCATTAGCCTTTATCTTCTGCTCAGCCTAGGTTTTTTAGGCATAGGATGGGCACTGGATAATTTATGGCAAAATAACGTTGACGAAAAAGGTGCACTCGATGCACCTTTAGTTGCTTTGGCGCAAGTGTTAGCTAAGCTGCCTCAAGATGAACGTCAAGCCATGCTAGAGAGTATTCAAGCTAGGCCTAACTTTCCACTCACCCTGCTTAATGCTGAACAGGTTGCTTTTTCTGGCGAACAATTAGTTCGGGCCGACAAAGTGATTGCCACCCCTTATGACATTAACCATGAGCTGCAATTTGTGGCTGTTGGCGAACAAGTCCTAATGGCAGGTCCGATTGAACTCGACCCAGAAGCCAGCCTAAGAAATATCTATAATATTTTCTTCTATTTTCTATTAGCCTTTATTGCACTCATTTGGGTATGGCCGCTATCGAAAGACTTAAAAATCTTGGGGAAAGCCACTAAAGAGTTTGGACAGGCAAAATGGAATACCCGAATTAAACTCACTAAGCGCTCACAGGTACTGCCTCTAGCCAACACCTTTAACGATATGGCCGCCCATATCAGTGCCCTTATTGAAAACCAAAAACATCTCTCTAATGCCGTCTCTCACGAAATAAGAACGCCACTTGCAAGGCTCAAGTTCGCCCTTGCCCTGTTGCCTCAATACTGCCAACCAGAATCGGATCCCGCTAGGCGCGAACACTTTCTTGACGAGATGAAGCTTGATATCAAAGAGATGGAAAATCTTCTACAAGAACTGCTCACTTATGCCAGTTTGGAAACCCAGCGAGAATCACTCAATTTTGAGCGCTGTGACCTAAACAGCTTAGTCACGCAAACCATCCGACGATTACAAAGCCACCACCCAACCCCGATACTTTTCGATGCCCCCGAAGAGACGATTTACTTGGTCGCAGAACCATCACTGGTTGAGCGCGCTCTGCAAAACCTCATCACCAATGCTCAGCGTTTCTCAATCGATGACATTAAGGTCAACATCGCGATAGACAGTAAAGCCGTCACCTTGTCTGTGACTGACGATGGCGAAGGGATTTTAGAGGAAGACCAAGGTAAGATTTTTGAGCCTTTCTACCGCAGTGCAAGCAGTAAAAATGGTAATAAGGGACACGGCTTAGGCTTAGCTATCATAAAGAGAATCATGGAAAGACACCACGGCGAAGTCACGCTTCTAAGTCAACCAGGCTTTACCCAGTTCACCTTAGTTTGGCCGTTAAACACCACACAGCACTAGTCCAATCCGATCAGCCTCTAGGCTTATAAAACGCCTTTTAAGAGCCATCAGAACCAAAGTCTAGAGTGGAATTCACTTTCGCCCTTTCATCAAGTAACTGCGCTTTTCTCGCTTTAAATAATGCAAGCTGACGCCTCCGTTTACGCTGCTGACATAAACGGATCACATCATATTTTTGCGCATCAGAAAACTCGAGCCAGTTAAAACGCTCATTTCTATTACGTAAGCACCCTTTGCAATAGCCTCTAGCATCACTCTGACATACGCCAATACAAGGGCTGGGGATCTCAAAAAACTCTAACTGCTCCATACCTTAAACATATACTATCTTGACAATGAAAGGCTAAAATAAATACAGTGAGATGACTAATACCAATCACTCTCCCCATGTTTGGCGAGATTAAAGTCGCCGAGAATTGAGCACTAAGAAGGTAACAATATGAAACAACAGCAACGAAGCCTCTTTGTCACACTACTCGCGTTACCGCTATTATTCTTATCGGCCTGTAGCTCTACGCCTAAGAATGATTATGACCTTGATTATAACTTTGCTAACTTAAAGAGCTTTTCACAGCTCCCCCCGCCAGCAAATAGCGACCCTCTGAGCGCTAACAGAATTAAACAAGCCATAAGCAGCTCACTGACCAGTCAAGGTTTTATCCCCAATGACCAGGCCGCTGATTTTTATGTGGGTTATGGTTTTAGAATTGATGACAAACCCAAAGACTCGGGCTTTTCAATCGGATTAGGTACGGGGACATGGGGCAGTTCTGGTGGCGCAAGTATCGGCACTAGCGTCGATGTCCCCGTTGGCAGTAATACCGCCAAAATACAAACCATACAGATTGATATTCTCGACCCTAAAACCAATCAATTAATCTGGCGCGGTACAGACAAGTTCACCTTTGATGAGGGCGGTGAAGCAAAAGCACAAGAAACTAATGCTACCGTTGCAAAAATCCTAGCGCAGTTCCCCCCTAAGCAACAAAAGTAGATTGATATACAATGAACCGCCCACAGCCCGTGTTCGGTTCATAACGAGTCACTGATAATAGGAGCACAACAAAAAGTCACTCGCTATTGGTGCGCATTGACCGTGCGTCCTTCAGCCCACTGCCTTAATGATTGCAGTTTTTCACGCATCACTACCGACAATGGGCGCGTTTTCATCAGCTCTTCTTGCAGCAGAGCTTGATCAACATCTCGCTCCGATGCTTTAGCCGTATAGATAGCAGAAATAACCGCTTGCTCAATCTCCGCCCCTGAAAAACCTTGGCTAATCTTAGCCAGCTGACTTAAGTTAAAGTGAGTAGGCTCAAGCTGACGTCGCTTGATATGAATAAGAAAAATAGCTTTACGGATCTCTGCATCGGGCAGATCCACAAAGAATATCTCATCCATACGCCCCTTACGCATCAACTCGGGGGGTAAGGCGCTAATATCATTAGCCGTAGCGACTAAGAACACATCTGATTTTCGCTCTGACATCCAGGTTAGAATTGTGCCAAGAATTCGCTTTGAAGTGCCATCATCACTACTACCACTGCTTAAGCCCTTTTCTATTTCATCAATCCACAACACACAAGGTGCCATTAAATCCGCAAGTTCTAACGCCTTTCGCAAGTTCTTCTCTGTCTCACCAATGTACTTATTATAAAGTGCTGACATATCCATCTTAAGTAATGGCCTTTGCCACAAGCCCGCGACAGCCTTAGCAGCCAAGCTTTTACCACTGCCTTGCACGCCCAGTAGCAATATACCTTTGGGTTTATCCTCCAGTATCTGCGTCTTTAATGACGGCGTTCTATAGCTCAACCATTGTTTAAGGTTATGCAATCCTGCAACTTGCGAAAAGTCACTGGTATCATATTCAAATTGAAGTACACCTTGCATATCGAGCAATTCAAACTTGCCTCGGTTAATACTGTCGATATCGGAATGGGTGATTGCGCCATCATCGACAATCGCTTTGTGCGCGAGTCGCCTGGCATCATCAAAGGTCACGCCACGTAGGTTTTCTGCAAGCTTAGCGACCGCACTATCATCGACATTGAGCCTGATCCCTTCACTGCGCACCTTATCTATTTGCTCATAAATTAGATTCAATAACTGAGCGCTATTAGGAAGTGATAGCCTAAAATGAGCACAATAGTGTTTGATTTCGGGAGGGATAGTGAAGGCATGGCTGACCAGCACCAGCGTATGTTTAAGTGACTCATACTCCAGCGCGATCTCTTTTAGCAAACGTACGTTTCTAGGCGCATCGTCAACAAAAGGGTGAAAATCACATAAAACATATATCCCTTGCTGCGTTGTCGACTTGATCTGCCCAAGAATATCGCCAGGTTCACAGTTAAATTTTTGTCTTCCCATGCCGCTATCGACTCGCATCAAGCCTTGGGTAATGCTCCAGCTAAACAGGGGTTGATACAGAATATTCGAAACTTTTCTAAGTAACTCTATCACCCGGTGCTCTTCATAGGTTTCTATGATAACTATCGGTGTATTCGATCGCAGTACTGCGGTGAGATCTTGAATATCTTGCATGTCATCTATTGCCTACACAGATTTAAATAAAAAAGGGGCCTATAGCCCCTTTATAGCCACTGTGGTTCTGTAAGTACCAGTAGTTAGTACCTGCAAATTCCACAGTGTTAAGATATATAAATTAATGGAACAGGTAATTGAGCCAGCCTTGCATTCTCAACAATACTTTTCGCATAATCGATACATGGGCAAAATGGTCAGTATAAATAGCTGCATGCCCAGAAACACCAGCTGGAAACTCAGTTTTCGCCTCATGATCTTCAAGCTTAATCAGTACTAATGCGCGGCCACGACTCATCACTCGCTGAGATGATATCAGTGAACCCGATGACTGAATTTCACCTTCAGCCATAGCAGGCAAGACTTTAGCCACTTTACCTTTAAATACTTGGCCCGGCGCAGCATCTAGAATGATTTCAGCTTCATCACCCTCTTTTAATCTGAGCAATGAGTTTTGCCAAAACGCGCCGACAAACATACGATCTTCATTTGGAATAAAGCTAATTAACGGCCTTAACGGCATAGGAACAGCAATAATACCTGGGCGCAATGCCATCTGAGTCACCATGCCATCGGCAGGCGCTTTGACTACCGTCTGATCTAGGTCAAACTGTGCTTTTTCAAGTTCGCCCTGGATCCCTGCGACCTTGGTATTCACTCCATCAACGTTTGACTCATAGGCTAAACGTACTCTTAGCTCTTCAGCATTAGCAGCAGTTAATAGTGCTTCTGATGCAAAATAAAGCTGACGCCTATTATCGAGTTCGAGCTCTGTAAAGGGTGAGTTAGCACCGCCACGCTTACGGCCTTTCTCATAACGGTCGAACGCAGACTTGGTTCTATCTCTGTCAGCGGTTGCTCGCGTCACTGCAGCTTTTGTCGCTTCCCATGCCGCTTCTAATTGTGGTACTTCAAGCTCCGCCGCCACTAATGCCGCACGTTTTTGCTTTACAATAGCCTGAAAAGGAGTGGGATCGATTTTAAATAATACATCACCTTTCTTAATCGGCGTATTGGGCTCCACCTCGACAGATACAACCATGCCCCTAACCGCTGGGTTGATGGGCGTTGTTACAAAATACTCTTTAGCATAAGGTGTATACGGATGGTTATAGTTCATCAATAAGATCAAGGCACCAACAATAAATATGCCGCCTAATATCGCCGTTGGAACGGTCCACTTAGTTAATGGGATCTTAAATATTTTAAAAATGGCAATACAGATTGCGGTGTAAGTCAGTACAAGTAGTAAATCCATATTACACCTCTGCTCTGTCTGTTGAACTATCGTCGATTTGAGTATCAACTTTAGTACCGGACTGATGATTACCAGAGCCTCTTACTTGTTTAGGCTGTTGTTTTGATAATTCCATCTCAGTGATTCTTTGTTCTAATTTTCTCACAGTTTCAGTCAAGCCTTGCACTTCACTCTCTAACAGTTGTTCTTTCTCGACGACCTCTTGGAATCCCCAACCACGGTCTTCACGATAAAGGGTTGCCCAGATCCATAAGAATGGCCAAATAGCATGTAAGGTAAATAGGCTCACCCACCCCGCAATATGCAGTGCATCTTGCTGTGGGTGATTGCGCTTCTTGGCTATCTCATAGGGGATATCATGAATGGCAATGACCCCATAGAAAATAAAAATCGCAACGAAAAAAATAATTCCTAACGCAAAATAATCTAAAAACACATCGCTCTCCTTGTGAAACCTTGAGTTACAACGATAGACACTAAAAACATCATAGCAACATTAAAGCAATATTAACCCTACAACTGCATTTTTTCGACTTAAATCTGCATATTAGCGATCCCATATTTAGCATAACAAAGTGATCTTTCGCACACTTGCCACTAAATCTAACCTAGAGAAATACACGTCACGTTACACTAATCACAAATAAAATGGGGCACTAGAATGCCTCAGTAAAGTGTTGCTAGCTTGAGTGCCATACAGGCTCTGTAACCAATAACTACTCCCTACAATCTCAAAAGGTAATCATAATGATAGGTACTGCATTATCAGCTAATGCTAAACGCGCCATGTTGCTAGGCTGCGGCGAACTCGGGAAAGAGGTCGCCATTGAACTTCAGCGCTATGGTATCGAAGTGATCGGCGTAGACCGCTACCCCAACGCCCCTGCAATGCAAATTGCTCACCGCTCTCACGTTATTAATATGCTTGATAGTGTGGCATTAAAGGCGGTTATTGAACTTGAAAAGCCTGATTTGGTGATCCCTGAGCTAGAAGCGATTGCAACTCAAACCTTGGTAGAAATGGAAACTAAAGGTGTCAACATCGTGCCAACAGCTAAAGCCACTCAACTAACGATGGACCGAGAAGGCATACGTCGCTTAGCAGCCGAAACCCTATCAATCCCAACATCACCTTTCTTTTTCTGCGATACCGAGCAAGAGTTTACCGATGCTGTCGCCACTATTGGGCTCCCTTGCGTCATCAAACCAGTGATGAGCTCCTCAGGTAAAGGCCAAAGCGTTATACGCACCCAAGATCAAATTGAGTCGGCTTGGCAATATGCACAAGAAGGTGGCCGTGCGGGCAAAGGACGGGTCATTGTTGAGGGGTTCATTGCCTTTGACTATGAGATCACCTTGTTGACCATCAGCGCGGTGAACGGCGTGCATTTCTGTGATGCTATTGGCCATCGTCAGGAAGATGGGGATTACCGTGAGTCTTGGCAGCCGCAAGCGATGTCAAATATCGTATTAGCTAAATCACAAGCCATAGGTAAAAAGGTAGTTGAAGCCTTAGGTGGTTATGGCCTATTTGGTGTTGAGTTATTTATCAAGGGCGATGAAGTTTACTTTTCTGAAGTGTCCCCTCGACCACACGATACCGGTATGGTGACCCTTATTAGCCAAGACTTATCGGAGTTTGCTCTGCATGTTCGTGCTATCTTAGGTTTGCCAATTAGTAACATCGCTCAGCACGGTCCAAGTGCATCGGCGGTGATCCTTGCCCAAGGCAGCTCAAACAACATCCAGTTCTCAGGTTTAGCTGATGCATTAGTTGAGCCCGATACACAGGTTCGATTATTTGCCAAACCTGAGATTGACGGTAAGAGACGTTTAGGTGTGGCATTAGCCAGAGATACTGATATCGATAAAGCCGTTGCAAAGGCGCTAACTGCGGCAAGTAAGGTTAAGGTTACTTTTTAACTCTACATTAGAGTGACTGATAGATAATTTCAAAATTAAAAAGCCTCAGCCTTGATTAAAAGGTTGAGGCTTTTTTAAAGTGTTTATTATTCTCTTAGTGCCTGCATAATGCGCTAACGTTTAATACATTAGCTTTTAATGCACTAGCCATTAATGTATTAGACTTTGACGCACCAAACTTTGATGCACCAGACTTTAATGCGTCAGCCTTTAATCGCCAACTCCTATGTGCTAGTTAACCCGATTGTTCGCATTATCTGTTCTAAAGCTCACTAAATTTTCAATCGCAATATTAAGCAAATTCTGCCGTGCCTCTCGCGTTGCCCAGGCGTTATGGGGAGAGATGCTGATATTGTTAGCGCTAAGAAGCGGATTATCAGCCTTAGGAGGTTCAGTTGACAATACATCAACGCCTGCAAATGCCAGTTGCCCTTGATTTAACGCTGCCGCTAATGCCGCTTCGTCAACAAGCCCTCCACGAGCGGTATTAATTAATATGCTGTTAGATTTCATGGTACTTAATACATCTGCATTAATCAGCTTATCTGTCTTTACGGTAAGCGGGCAGTGCAAAGAAACAATATCTGCCTGCTTAAATAACTCCGCTTGTTCTACCCAACTACAGTTTTCAGGTAGTGGAACTTGCGAGTTTCGAGTATTGACTATGACCTTCATGCCAAAAGCCAGTGCAATCTGAGCCACAGTTTGCCCGATATCACCAAAACCAACTAACCCTATTGTTTTATCTTTAAGTGATTGTAGTGGCGTAAGAGTAAAACAAAAATCTGCCGACTCAGCCCACATACCACGCTTTACTGCATCGGAGTGCAGACTCACTTGCTGAGTGGCATGAAGAATATGAGCAAATACCATTTGAGCAACCGCATCTGGGCCATATCCAGGCACGTTTGTGACCACAATGCCGAGCGTTTTGGCCGCTGCGAGGTCGACCACATTAGTGCCGGTTGCGAGAATGCCGATATATTTAAGCTTTGTTAACTGCTTAAGTATCGTTTCATCAAGCACGGTTTTATTGGTCAGGATAAACTCAGCATCAAGGCTACGCGCTATCACGTCATTCGGTGCGCTGCGATCATAACAAGTGAGCTCGCCGAACTGCGCTAGAGCTTGCCAGCTTAGATCTCCAGGATTGAGTGTGTATCCGTCCAATACTACTATTTTCATCTAACACAGCCCTTGTTTAAAAAATGATCGTCAGTCTCGTGGCTCTTGAAAGAAAGACTGCAAGCCGCACACTTGAGCTAAGAACTAAGAACTTAAAGCTAGAACTTAAAACTGGCACCCAGATTGGCTTGCCCTTGCCACATAATATCTGACTGAATATTCCATATACAGCCGTCATTACCACAGAACAAAGCGTTATCAGCATTGATAAACGTCGCGTAGCCCTTTACTTCAGCAAACAATGAAAAGGCTTCACTGACCTGGTATTCAATACCACCACCAAGAGCCACTGAAAAACGCGTTTCATTAGAGTAAGCGCCGCTTGGTCGCATATGGGTAAAGCCAAGGCTAGTGGTGACATAAGGTTTAACGCTTTGCATAGGGAAATATAAACTGCCACCAAAATGAAAGTAATCCACATCCATAGAGGTAATCACATTAGGGCTAAAGTTATCACCTGTTTTTAAATCGGTTGATTGGTGGCTATAAAGAAGATAGACGTTACCAGGGTCTTTTGTGGTAAAGCCCAGCATGACACCATAGTTTTGCGCCTCAGCTATTTTTACCTTTCCCACTTCATCGGTTTCTGTGCTAGCAATATCAAACTCACTAGCACCAAAGCTATAGCCACCAAAAGGGGCCACATATACTTCAGACACAGCAGGAAATGCACACAAAAAAACCAGTAATATTGCTAAGCTTCTTTTCATCATATATCCCTATTATTTTCTGATTATTAGTATTTAGCGCATGCCTCTATCAGCCTTAACTCTATCATAAGCAGCTTGAATATCTTGGGCTTTTGTTTTAGCAAGCTCCATCATCTCAGCAGGTAACCCCTTAGCGACTAGCTTATCGGGGTGATGCTCATTCATCAACTTTCTATAAGCTCTTTTGATCTCTTGATCAGACATCGACTCTGTCCCCCCCAGCACACTGTAAGCATCTTCAATCGATGTTTGATGTCCAGCCCCACCACTACGATGAAAATTAAACTCTGCCTGCCAACGTGCTAATAAGTCATTGAGTTGCTGTTGGCTAAATCCGAGCTCTTTGGCAACCACGGACAGAATTGATAACTCTTTTTGATCTAACTGAGCATCGGCAAGCGCTGTCTGAATTTGGATCTCCAAAAACATCTGTAGCACTTCTTTACGACCCATAGAGATGAGTCTAAAGGTTTTTAGGCAAGCATTAAGATCAAAGTCAGGCTCCCTGCCTTCACGAAATGCCGCCTGTGCATCTGCTCTGGCTTGGCCACTTAAGTTAAGCTGATCCATTAACGAGCTCGCCATGCGAATATCGTTTTCAGTCACTTGTCCCGACGCTTTTGCTACATGCCCCATCACCGAAAAGGTGGTATTAAAAAACAGTGCCTGACGTTTTCCGCCGCCCGCGAGCCCCGCTTTTTGGCTCTGCCTGCGGTCATACATATGCCCTAGCCAAAGCCCAAAGATGGCGCCACCAAGACGACCCGCCATATAACCAATAATAAAACCGAAAACCTTACCCCAAATACGCATTATCTAACCTTTTTTGTTTCACGTTCTGTTATTTGTGCGAGTCGCTCAATCGTACCAACATCACACCAATACATATTAAAATGCTCACCACTAACCTGACTATGACTCATGCCTTTACGGAGCAAAGGAGCCAGTGCAAACGCACCTTCTGGTGTCTCTTTAAATAAAGCCGGATGGTAAATGCCCATACCAGAGAAAGTCAGTTTTTCTGCGCCACTATCACTCACCTTGCCACCTTGCAAAGCAAAGTCTCCTTGGGGGTGTTGCGATGGATTATCCACTAACCATAGATGCGCCAGCACTCCGGTATCGAGCGCCTTGATTCTCGGTAACTCATCAATAAAAATATCACCGTTTATCACTAAAAATGGCTCGTCACCTAACAGGCCTAACGCTTGTTTTATGCCTCCACCCGTCTCCAGTGCCGAGGTTTCTTCGCTATAACGAATCTTAACTTGCCACTGACTACCATCACCTAACGTCTCGACTAACTTATGGCCAAGCCAAGCATGATTAATGATGATTTCTGAAATCCCAGCCGCAGCGAGCTTTTCGATGTGATAAACAATTAGCGGCTTGCCCGCCACCTCAACAAGAGGCTTAGGCACTGAATCTGTTAAGGGGCGCAGTCGTTCTCCACGCCCCGCCGCAAGGATCATTGCTTTCATTGATCAGCCTTTTTGATATGAATCATTATTTATGAGCATTGAATGTTGGGATGATGACTTCACCAATCCATTGAGCAAATGGTTGCAGCTCGATATAACGACCTGCAATATCGCGAATATACTCCAGAGTCAGTGGAATATCGGCCATATAAGCCGGTTTATTATCGCGATAATTAAGCCTTGCGAAAATGCCCGCAGCTTTAATGTGTCTTTGAATCCCCATCAAATCAAACCAGCGTCGATACAGCTCAAATGTGACTGCCACATCAATCAGCCCAGCGCTAACACACTGGCTGTAATGTTGATGCATTAAGGCTTCCACATCGCTATCTGGCCAACGAATGTAGCAGTCTCGCAATAGTGAAACCGCATCATAGGTTACAGGTCCAAGCACTGCATCCTGAAAGTCGATAACCTTTAACTTGCCATCTTGCAGCATAATATTACGGCTATGGTAATCACGGTGCATGCCAACTTGTGGCTGAGCCAGTGCATTATCTACTAACAGTTTAAATGCACTACTGGTGTGCGCTTTAACGTCATCAGTATCCAGCCCAAGATGATGCACGGCTAACCATTCAATAAAAATATCCAGTTCTCGTACCACAAAATCGGCATCATATTGAGGCAATGGAGCTGTTTGCGTCTCTGTCACATTGGCAATATCGTTAAGTAACACTAATGCTTGAGAATAATATTGCTGTAAGTTATCGCTTTTTAACACCGATAATAATTGCACGTCACCAAGGTCGCTAAGCAGCATAATGCCCTGTTCTTTATCGCTAGCGATCACCTTAGGCACAGCAATACCTTGACGCGCATAACTGTCAGCTAATTGAATAAACGGGGTGATATCGATAAGCTTAGGAGGGGAATCGACTACAATATAAGACAAGTTGTCGACAACAACTCTGAAGTAACGCCTAAAACTTGCGTCGCCTGAAATCAGCTGTGGCGAAACTTTTACATTAAAATACTGGTTTAGCCATGCATTTAACTGAAGAAATCTAGGATCTGACAAGGGCACCTCATGGCTCTTAAGAAGAAATTGCTTTATTATAACGACAAAATGGAATCAGCTAAGCAATTGAAAAGAATTATTTTGGCTGAGTTGCCCAAGAAAGGGTCAACTTTTCTCCTCTTTCACCGTCCAGACTAAGAAATCATAATTAATTGACCTAAGATGCAGATCCGTTATTTTCTGGCCTTGAGCCTGCTTCCCCAATTAGTCTTAGCAGACGAACCCGAAACTGTGACAGCCCCTGCGTCGCAGTGCGTAGTTGAACCTCCGGTAAAGCCGTACGTTCCGCTTTACGACATCAATAATCCAGCCGAATTAGCGCGGATCTATATTAGTTCTGATAGTTCTTCAGCCCAAATGGGTAAAGAAGCAACTTTTATTGGCGATGTAAGCTTCAGCCAGGGCGGTCGCAACATTGCAGCCGATGAAGCAATTTTAAATCAACAAACTGAAGAACTTCATGCCAATGGCAACTTAGTGTTTCAAGACGCTATGTTTACCGTTACAGCTGACTCTTTAGTTGCCAAAATGCGCAGTAACAGTGCGATCTTAAGTGGCGCTCAATATTGGTTACACGGTCAACAAATCCATGGTGATGCCGAAAGACTGGAGATCACTAAAGATAATAATCTATTGTTGTCTGGCACGAACTTCAGCACTTGTCCTGATAAAGATCCAGCTTGGCTATTAGAAGCTGACCGAATCAAGATTGATAGCTCCGAAGAGTGGGGAGAGATTTGGGACGCTAAAATTAAGATTGCTGGCGTACCTGTAATGTATGTGCCTTATATGACCATTCCGGTATCAGATAAGCGTAAATCTGGCTTTTTATTCCCAACATTTAGCACTAGTACCACCAACGGTGTTGAAGTTGCGACGCCATATTACTGGAATATTGCACCAGAATACGATTTAACCTTTACGCCAAACTATATGTCGGCTCGTGGACTATTCACCAAGACAGAGTTTAGATACCTAGCTGGCGAGAAGCAGAGTGGCCAGTTAAATTTTGAATATCTAGCCAACGATAACAAGCTAGAAAATAGTCCAGATAGATACCTGTATCACTGGGAGCATACTGGCGCATTTAATCAAAACTGGCGCGTTCATGCAAACTACACTGATGTGTCAGATAACAACTATTTCAATGACTTGAATTCAGATGTTCAACGCGCGACAGATAATCAATTAAACCGAATTGGTGAAATATCTTACTTTGAGCAGAACTGGGATTTAAGTGCACGAGTACAAGATATTAAAGTACTTGGTGAAGAGGAAAAGCCTTACCAAGTGATGCCGCAGTTTACGTTTAACTACCGTGCGCCAAGCTATTGGCACGGCTTAGACTTTAACCTATATAGTCAAGCGACTAACTTTGAACATCAAGATAGTGAATACTCGGCTGCCACTCGTGTGCATATAGAGCCAAGTATCTCCTATCCCATTCATGGTCCAGCAGGCTCGCTGACCAGTGAAGTCAAATTGCTGCAAACTAACTATTGGCAAGATGATAAGGGCAACCTCTCTGATTCAGAGCTTCGCGATCGCGTCAACCGAACGCTGCCAGAGGTACGCATTCATGGTCAAATTAACTTTGAGCGCTTTACGGATTACTTCGACACCAACTACCGCCAAACATTAGAGCCACAGTTCCAATATCTTTATGTCGGTTACCAGGACCAATCTGATATTGGTATTTACGATACTGCGCCGTTACAAGAAGATTACAACGGTCTGTTTAGAGATCGACGTTTCTCAGGCCTAGATCGCATAGCCGATGCAAATCAGTTCACGCTCGGTTTAACCACTAAGCTATTTAACGAACAAAACCGCGAAGTATTTAAATTCAGCTTGGGGCAAATTATTTACCTCGAAGACAGTCGTGTTGGTATTAACGATGTCATGGGGAGTAACGATACTTTCACCCAAGAGAACACATCGAACTCTGCAATTGCAGCCGAATTAAGTACTCAACTCTACGCAGATTGGTTTTTAAGTGGCTCGATTCAGTATGATGCTAAAGAGAGTGAAAATAAGAAGAGCGAAGTCACCGTTGACTATCGTCCGGGTACTAATAAGCTACTGCAAGCTAGCTACCGCTACGTACCGGATCTACTGAACACCAATACCAATGAGTCTGTCGATATTAAGCAGCTTGGTTTCCGGGGAGCCTGGCCGATTAACGACAGCCTCTACTTAGTGGGTAACTGGTATTACGATCTCAATGAAAGCCGAGCAGTTGAAACCTATACAGGTTTTCAATATGAATCATGTTGCTGGGCAGTCCGTTTGAGTTATCATTACCGCATCAAGACCAATTATATTGACGAAGATAATCCGGTACAGGATACTCGAGAACTATTTGAAAGCGGGATCTACCTAAACTTTATCCTCAAAGGACTCGGTGGTTCAGGCCCATTAGGGGTATCAGATATGTTAGATGACGGCCTATTTAATTATCGTAAACCGCTTTATTTGAAGAATTAGCAGATAAATAACGTAAATAAATGCTGAACCTAGCTGACGACATGCAGTCAAAGCAGAACTAAAGAATCATTAACCCGGTGAGTAATCACCGTAAATGACACTCAATAAATGCCAAGGATTTTAGTGGATGAAACGCTGTAACCAATTGATTTTTGCCCTTATAACATTGGCAATGAGCCAGACAATTCACGCTGCGCCAGAACCTCTAGACCGTGTAACAGTGCAAATAAATGAAGGGATCATTTTAGAAAGTGAAGTGACCGGAATGGTAAAGACCATCCAGGCAAATGCTGCCAATGCAGGTCAGAAGCTGCCGTCAGACACTGCACTGCGCACTCAGGTTATTGAACGTTTAATCCTAACTCGTCTGCAGTTACAGATGGCCGATAGAATTGGTCTACACATTGGTGACTTACAGTTAGACCAGACTATCGAAAATATTGCTAAAGAGCAGAAGATGACGGTTGCGCAAATGAAAGCGCAAATTGAAAGTGAAGGTACAACTTTTGCTCAATACCGCGAGCAACTACGTGAAGAGATCACCTTAGGTGAAATTCAACGTATTCAAGTTCAACGTCGCATTCAAGTCTCTACGCAAGAAATCAATAACCTTGTAAAGCTAATCAATGAGCAAGGTCTGAAAGAAGTTGAGTTTCAAATTGGTCATATCCTTATTGATGTACCAAGCGACGCTAACAGTCAGCAGCTAGAAGCTGCAAGTAAGCGCGCCGCAGTCGTGATGAAACGATTACAAGATGGTGATGACTTTAGAAGTATCGCAATTGCAGCCTCTTCAGGCCCTAAAGCACTAGAAGGTGGTATTTGGGACTACATGAACATCAACGAAATGCCAACCTTATTTGCTGAAGTGGTCACTGATGCGAAGACTGGTGATATCATAGGTCCAATTAAGAGTGCATCGGGCTTCCATATCATCAAGGTGATGGATGCTCGCGGTCTAGAAACCAAAGAAGTTAAAGAAGTTAAGTCTCGCCACATTCTACTTAAGCCGTCTCCAATTCTTTCGGAAGAACGCGCTAAGAGCATGATGGACAGATTCCTAGCTCAAGTTAAATCAGGTGAAGCTAAGTTTGAAGATTTAGCACGTCAGTATTCAGAAGATCCAGGTTCTGCTGCTAAAGGTGGTGAACTGGGTTGGGCCGATCCGAACATCTATGTTCCAGCATTTGCCAAAGAGTTAAATAGCCTTGAAATTGGTGGCTATAGCGAACCATTCCGTTCGACTCACGGCTGGCATATTGTTCAACTAGAAGAAAGACGTACAACAGATGCAACCGATAAATTTAATACGAACCGAGCTCACCAGCTGATCTATCGTCGTAAATTTAATGAAGAGTTACAAAACTGGCTAGATGAAATGCGCGCTGAAGCATTTATCGATATTTTCGAGCCAGAAACGAATCGAGGTTAATACTATTGTCAACTAAACGAATTGCCATCACGCCGGGTGAACCGGCGGGTGTAGGTCCCGATTTAGTGATACAACTAGCTCAGCAGGCTTGGCCTGCTGAGCTAGTTGTTTGTGCTGATCCCGAACTACTAAAGTCTCGCGCTAAGAAGCTTGGGCTGTCGATTACGCTACGCCCATACCAACCGAACCAGCCGCCTAAAGCACAGGAAGCTGGAACATTGACTATTGTGCCATTTACCCTTGAAGCCGACGCGGTGTGCGGGAAACTAAATGAAAACAATAGTGCCTATGTTGTTGAAACACTGAGATTTGCTGGTGAAAAGAACATGGTTGGTGAATTTGATGCTGTTGTAACTGGCCCAGTCCATAAAGGCATCATTAACCAGGCCGGCATTCCGTTTAGTGGTCATACTGAGTTTTTCGCAAACCAAGCAAATTGCCAGGATGTGGTGATGATGCTTGCAGCCCCAGGTTTGCAGGTTGCACTGGTAACAACTCATATACCATTGGCTTATGTGTCTAAAGCTATTACCCGTGATCGCTTGCATCAGATTGTCAAAATTTTACATACCGATTTAGTCGAGAAGTTTGCAATTGAGTCGCCGCGGATCTATGTCTGCGGTTTAAATCCTCATGCAGGTGAAGACGGCCATTTAGGCAGAGAAGAGATCGATATCATCATCCCTGCCCTTAATGAATTAAGAGAACTCGACATGGATATCGTTGGCCCATTACCAGCAGATACCCTGTTTCAACCTAAATACTTAGAAGATGCTGACGTTGTACTCGCTATGTACCACGATCAAGGGCTTCCAGTACTAAAATCTAGAGGATTTGGCAGTTCAGTCAATATCACTCTAGGATTACCCTATATAAGAACGTCGGTCGACCATGGTACGGCCCTAGAGCTTGCAGGCACGGGTACTGCTGATATTGGCAGTTTTGTCTGCGCATTAAATAAAGCCATTGATTTGGCTGCAAAGAATTAGTGATAAAAGTTACCTCATGAGCAATAAAGTACATTTAGGCCACACGGCCAGAAAACGTTTTGGACAAAACTTCTTAACTGACGAGAATGTGATTAATCGCATTGTTGGTGCTATTTCACCTGATAATGATCATGTGATGGTAGAAATTGGTCCCGGTTTAGCGGCATTAACAGAGCCTGTTGCAAGCGGTATCGACAAGCTTATTGTTGTCGAACTCGATAAAGACTTGGTTGAGCGTTTACAAACGCACCCGGTCCTTAAAGATAAGCTTGAAATTCACCAAGGTGATGCACTTAAGTTTGATTTCAATCAACTCGTGCGTGAAGACAAGCAGATGAAAGTGTTTGGTAACTTACCATATAACATTTCAACTCCGCTTATGTTCCATCTGTTTGAGTTTGCTCAGCATATTGAGAACATGCACTTTATGCTGCAAAAAGAGGTCGTATTAAGACTCTCTGCAAGCCCGGGTACTAAAGCTTATGGCCGCCTTACCGTAATGGCTCAATACCATTGCCAAGTCATGCCTGTGCTTGAAGTCCCACCAGGATGCTTTACACCACCACCTAAAGTGGACTCAGCTGTTGTGCGTTTAGTGCCATACAAAACTAAACCTTGGCCATGTAAAGATGTCGACCTGCTTAGAAACTTAACCACGACCGCATTTAACATGCGCCGTAAGACGCTTAGAAATAACCTTAAGCAGCTATTATCTGATGAAGACTTCGCCGCGTTAGGTATTGATGCAACGTTGAGGCCTGAACAGATCCGTGTTGACCAATACGTCGCTATGGCCAACCACGTTTTCGATAGGAAGTAGATTTATTCTCTGAATAATATACTGACCAACAAAAGGGCAATAACTGCCCTTTTTTTATACCTGCTCATAAATAATTACCTGTTAATTCAGATACTCTCCATTTAATATGGAAGCTCGTTAAAAATCAGATAACTCCATCTTTTAGAGGTCTATATGAGTCAATTAACAACGCCTGTTAGCGTCGACGTAAAAACAGAGTATATTGAAAATCAATCCTCCCCTGATGAAGAGAAATATCTATTTAGCTACACTATTACCATCAGTAATCTTGGTGATGATGACGTCACACTAAAAAGTCGCCATTGGTGTATTACAGACTCCAATGGACAAAAAAGTGAAGTTCACGGTGCGGGCGTGGTAGGCCAAACTCCGACAATCAAGCCCAATAGCTCATATGAATATACCAGCGGCACCGTATTAGAAACCCCATTGGGTGTGATGGAAGGCAGTTATACCATGGTCGACAGCAGTGGCAATGAATTTACAGCCCCCATATCCGCCTTTCGTTTAGCCGTCCCAGGTTTACTTCATTAATCACAAAACATAAATAACAAAACATAAATAATGCATAGGTAAAAATGGCGAACTATTTTGTAGGTGATATCCAAGGCTGCTTTGACGAGTTAACGTTGCTACTCGAAAAGGTAGCCTTTAATCCATCAAAGGACTGCTTATGGACCGTAGGTGATCTCGTTGCTAGGGGGCCAGGTTCCCTTGAGACACTGCGTTTTTTTAAGTCCTTGTCTGGTTCAGCTAAAATTGTCCTCGGTAATCATGATCTTCATCTGCTGGCTATTCACGGAAAGTTAAAACGTGCTAACCCAAAAGATCATTTAACCGCTCTACTAGCAGCAGATGATATCGCTAATATTATCGACTGGCTGAGACTGCAGCCACTCTATCAAGACTGGCCTGAAAAGAACCTTATTATGACCCATGCGGGTGTGCCGCCTAACTGGGATCTGCACACCTTACGCACTCAAGCAGATCGAGTCAGCCTAACATTGCAATCTCCCAACTATCTAAATGATTTGATTAGTGAGATGTATACCAATTCAGTCGATGAGTTTAATTCAAATTTAACAGCGCTTGAACAACAGATCTATTGCATTAATGCACTCACCCGTATGCGTTACTTAAAAGCCGATGGCCGCTTAGATTTTGACTGTAAGTCACCACTACAAGATTGTAATCATGACTCCTTAGTCCCTTGGTTTAACCAACCTAGTCAGCTACCCACCGACTACACTGTGATTTTTGGCCACTGGGCTGCCATTATGGGGCAAACTCACCTCGCTAATAGGCAGGCACTAGATACTGGCTGTTGCTGGGGGGAGCACATGACACTTTGGCATATGGAGTCAAACCAGAAAATTACTCAAAACAAAATAAAAGCCGTTAAAAGAAGTTAAAAAAGAGTTAAACTATTGCAACATTTGGCCGATACAGTATACGAAATAGATGTCGGCCAGATGCTGAGACTTAGATAAAAATAATAATAATGGAGCTCATATGAAGTTAAATGTAGCCACTAGAGTGATAGGTGGGTTTACGGTAGTCACTTTACTGCTAATTGTACTTGGCGCAGCTTCTTGGTTTACTAACAACCAGTTAAAGACCAGTACTCAAGTCTTACAGGAGCTAAGTCTTCCTGCATTAAAAACCAGCAATCAGCTTTCTCAGACTCTTTCTCAACAAGAAAAACAAGTTTTGATGGCCTACCACAGCCAAAGTGCAGCGATGATCCCTACAATCAACGCTCAATTTACTACTGCCAGCCAGACCTTTGAGCGTGAGCTTAAAAAACTAACCGGCCTAGTCAGTAGCAATTCAGAATTAAATTCTGTTATTCGAAATCTTGATAATCAATACGCTAAATTCAATAGCATTAGTCATGAAATGATTACGACTCATGAAACTGCTTTAGTCACTACAAATAAAATTATCAGTAAATACGATGATATTGAGATAGCCGTCGATGATAGCGCCTCTTTATTACTCGACTTAATTGACCTAGAGATGAGTGAAGATGTTGTTGAGCAAGAGATAGCAGCCACAGCAAGTTCGCTCGAACTCAGTTTTAGCAGCATCGCCAGCACCAGTTTTGACTTGATGGGCAGCACTGAAAAAGCAAAATTCGACATCATTTCAAAAGAACTCGATTATATTGTTAGCGATACAAAGAGCAAAGTTGATTATGTTACTAACCACTGGGACGGCGTTGTCGATGCCGAACTTATTGACGAGCTTAATGCTGAAGCCAGTAACGT
This sequence comes from Shewanella sp. 0m-8, assembly GCF_052977265.1. NCBI lineage: Bacteria > Pseudomonadati > Pseudomonadota > Gammaproteobacteria > Alteromonadales > Shewanellaceae > Shewanella > Shewanella sp. 0m-8. The sequence goes on from NZ_JBRIMB010000002.1 coordinate 81,946, forward strand.
ATTTAGCATGGTTAAAGGCAATAACTCCCTCACAGCGTTAAAGCAAAAAGAACTTGAGCTTAATCGTAATACAAGCCGTTTGCTTGCTGATGTTGAACAAGCAGCAGCTAACGTCAACAAGCAGATGAAAACCTTAACGGCTAACATCGAGACCATCTCTGCCGAGATCAGTCACGATGTCATTGCTAATATCGATAGCGCGAGTATGCGCACCGTTTTATTGATGCTAGTCGCTATTATCGTTGCAGTCGTTGTTAGTATCGCAGTCGTTCGCCCACTGACTCGCTCATTAGAGAAAGTCAATCATGCTCTAAATGTACTAGCATCAGGTGATTTAACCCACAAACTTGATGAATCAGGCCATGATGAATTCGCAAAACTGTCAGCCAACTGCAATAAACTCGTCGATAGCCTAAGAGAGCTGATCCAAGGCATTTTAGAGCGCTCAGATCAGCTTGCCGCTGCAGCAGAAGAGACTTCAGCAATTACAGCCCAAACCACTGTTGGCATTCAAGAACAGAAGAGCCAAGTTGATCAAGTTGCAACAGCGACGACTCAGCTAAGCTCAAGTGCTCAGCAGGTGACGGCCAGTGCTGATGAGGCGCTAAGCCAAATCAAAGCCGCCGATGATGAAAGCCAACATATGCGCCTGATTGCTGATGAAAATAAGCGTACCATTCTAGCGCTAGCCGATGAAGTGTCTAAAGCCAGCGTCGTCATCAACAAGGTGCATGCAGATAGTGCCTCTATTGGATCTATTCTCGATGTTATTCGAGGCATTGCAGAGCAAACAAACTTACTCGCGCTAAACGCTGCAATTGAAGCCGCTCGAGCCGGAGAGCAAGGTCGAGGCTTTGCCGTTGTTGCCGATGAGGTGCGTAGCCTTGCATCAAGAACTCAGGATTCTACCCAAGAGATCCAACAGATGATTGAGGTCCTGCAACAAGGAACCCAAGAAGCGGTAGCCGTAATGGATTTGGGGCGCACACAGGCTAACTCTTGCGTTGATAAGACTGAACAGGCTAATAATGCACTTGAAAGTATTAGCGATGCTGTACATCGCGCTCACGACTCAGGAACACATATTGCTCATGCTGCGCAAGAGCAAAACTTAGTGAGTCAGCAAGTATCCGAGAAACTAGAGCATATTGCGGCGATTTCAGAGGAAACGTCGACTGGAGCCGACCAAACAGCCCAGTCAAGCCATCAAGTGGCCCAACTCGCAGAAGAACTGCAGGCTTCTGTTAAAGAGTTCAGAGTCTAATTTATACCCATTGCATTAAGTATCTGTTCATTCAGTGGGAAGCGCTATATTTGCAGCGCAATATTGACCGAGCTTAAGCAACAGATATAAATAAGCTCAATCAAGCTTAAAAATAAAAAGAGGCGCTAAGTTTAGCGCCTCTTTTTTGTTTTCTACCTGGTAAGTTCACTCGCTACAGACAAAAAAATACAGGGATAAGCCCAGTATTTTTTATTACATTGATTTCACGGTTTAACCACCTGCGATACGCTCTTTAATCGCTGCGGTTATCTCACTGCCACTGTGACCGTTACTTTCTGCCCAAGCAACAATTGTACTTCCATCACTTTCAGCAGAGCCTAAGTCAGCTGCAGGTAAGCGCTTTGCCACAAAGGTACCCACTTTATTTGAACCACTTTTCAGCGCTACTCTTAGCAGGCTATCACCATTACAAGATACGCCACTATAAATGTTGCGAAGCTTAACACGACTCTCTTTAAGCTTTTTACGTAGGCGATTTTTATCATCAGCCTGAACATAATTACAGATATTCGCGGTCAACTGGTCTTGGTTAGCAAGTGCAGTTGAAGGTACAGAAATTAAAGATGCAGCAATCAGTGTAGCGAGGCTCAGAGGCAACAAGCGCATCGGACACTCCTTATTTTTAGTTTTTATTTATTATTAGTAAAGTAGCGCTAACTAGTAGGCTTTCTTTATCGTTATACAGGGTACTAAACAACCCCTTAAATTTAACATTTTTTTACCAACTTGATAAAGCTATATTCAAGCTGTTTATCATTTTTCGCTACATCTCGAGAGACTTCTTGCCAGCTACCATCATTCCACTCAGGAAAGAAGGTATCACCCTCGACAGTTAATGCAATTTCAGTGAGATACAAGATATCTGCTTGAGCCAGTAACATTTCATATAGCTGGCCTCCCCCTATCACAACAAGCTCCGCACAGTCTCCTGCGGCAAGTTTAGCCTGCTCAAAACTCGTGACGGTTGTCACCCCTTCAATAACGAGATCTGCTTGACGGCTAATGACAATATTATGTCGTCCGGGCAATGGGCGCCCTATCGACTCATACGTCTTTCGCCCCATGACGACAGGCTTGCCCAAGGTCATGGCCTTAAAGTGGCGTAAATCTTCAGGAAGGTGCCATGGCATTTGGTTATCTTTACCAATGACGCGATTATTTGCCATTGCGGCAATCATAGCTATTTTCATGAAACTTCCTTTTATTTTTATATTGTCAGATACAGTATGTTTAGCTTACCTAAGCGTTAATGATTGAACACGTATTAGCTAAGAACGAATAACTATCGAATGAAAGATTCTAGTTACTTAATGACTGGACGCGAACGGAAATAGAGCAGACTCGGCATCGCAAGCCCCACAGAGAGTGCGCCTAAGATAAACACCGTTTTAAGGCCGTTACTGACAACTTGGTAAATCAGCTCAGGGCTCATATCGGCTTGCGCTGTTAGCTGCACCAAACCTATTACGGTATTAAATGCATAGGTGCCTGGGATCATAGGAATAATTGCAGCTACAGCATACATTAATGGCGGCGCTAAATGCTTTCTAGCAAACGCTATCGTTATAACGCCGACCAAAGCTGCGGCTAAAAATGTCGCCCACTCGATAGGCAAACCAAAGCTTAACCACATGGTACGGCTACCATGTCCCATTGCTGCCGCGATTGCACAGTAAGGTAAAAATCGACGCGGTACATTAAATACCATAGCAAAACCAATGGCTGGAATAGCAGAAAAAATGGCGTCATTGAGCATGGTTAATAATAATGAGATCACAGGAATAATCCTCCAATCTGCATTGCGATAGTAATGCCTATAACCGACGCTACCGTAAGCAAAGTGGCCTGTCCCCAGCGAGAGATCCCCACATTGAGGTGACCTTTAACCATATCCGATATGGCGTTAATCATTGGGAAACCAGGCACGAGCATTAATACACTTGCCGCCATAGGCAACTTAGGGGTATCAGTCAGGTCAAATTGATATCCCGTTTGTGCTATTAGCGTCGTCACGAAGGCAGTCACACTAAAGTTAAGCAGTAAATTATAATGACGTTTAGCAATTGACAATCTGACAAACATACCCGCTGCCGAGGCGAAAAAGGTAATCAAACAGGCCGTTAAATCACCACCAAATAAGTGGCAAAAACTTGCACATGATAAACCAATCATGGGCACGACATATTTAGCGGGGTAGGTTTTTGGTTGGATCCGGCCAACACGCTTACGTACTTCCGTTAGGCCATAAATGCCTTTTTCGGTGAGTAAACAGATACGTTGGAGTTCGCAAACTACGGTCATATTAATGCCATGTTCGCGAATGCGCCGCGTCGTTGTGATACAACGGCCGACGGCCAAGCTGGTAAGTACTAACGAGTTGGAAGAGATGGATATCTCAACGCTTTCTAAACCTAAGGCATGGCCTAAGCGCTGAGTGATCTCTTCAACAAGTTCAGATTCAGCGCCATAAGCTAGCAGAAGTTGAGCAACCCTAACGACTTGACGAGTAATGTCATTTTGCGTTGTAGCGTACACCTTTTCTCAACTTCCTCTTATGCGAATAATTATCTTTGGTAGATAATCTCTACATCGTAGTCATCTTCATCAAAGTCGTCATCGAAATCATCGTCAAAATCTTCATTGACTGATTCGTTAGCGTTCTGATGATAGTTATCCCACTTGAACTCGACTTCGGCATCGGCATCAACTTCTTCTTCAGGAGGAAGTGAAGCAATAAAGTCTAGTAGTTTAAGGGCTAACTCAGCAGTACCTTCACGGTTATAAGCTGAAATCGTATAGATATCGCCATCCCACTCAAGTTCTTTAACGATATGGTCGATTCGCTCTTGTAGCTCTTCTTCCAACATCAAATCTGCTTTGTTAATCACTAACCAGCGCGGCTTACCCGCAAGCTTTGGAGAGTGCTTTTCAAGCTCACCTACGATAGCACGAGCCGATTCAACTGGATCGCTACCATCAATTGGCTCAACATCTAGAATATGCAGCAATACACGACAACGCTCTAAGTGCTTCAAGAATTGAACACCAAGACCTGCGCCATCAGCAGCACCTTCAATAAGACCTGGAATATCGGCGATTACAAAGCTTTGACCCGGTCTAGGGTTAACAACACCTAAGTTAGGAACCAAAGTTGTAAACGGATAGTCAGCCACTTTCGGCTTAGCCTTAGACACTGAGCGAATAAAGGTCGACTTACCTGCGTTAGGCATACCTAACAAGCCTACGTCTGCTAACAATAACAGCTCCAGCTTAAGGCTACGCACTTCACCGTCGGTACCTAACGTCTTCTGCCTTGGCGCACGGTTAGTACTACTCTTGAAACGAGTATTACCTAGACCATGGAAACCACCTTTAGCCACAAGCAATTTTTGCCCGTGAGTGGTTAAGTCACCCAGTGACTCCTCAGTATCGTTATCGATAGCGCGAGTACCTACAGGCACTTTAAGGATCAAGTCTTCACCGCCGTGACCGGTACAATCACGTCCACGACCATTCTTACCGCGCTCGGCAATATGGAAGCGTTCAAACTGAAAAGTGATCAGTGTGTTAAGGTTCTCATCGGCTTGTAGATAAACACTACCACCGTCGCCACCATCACCACCATCAGGACCACCATCAGGAACATATTTTTCACGTCTAAAGCTAACGCAACCACTGCCACCATTTCCGGCTTCTACACGGATAATAGCTTCATCGACAAACTTCATACCAACTCCTGGCACCACAGAATGAAAGAATTATACTCTTAACGATTCTAGTCGCCAAAACACAATTTACTTAATTTTGAAAAAACAAAGCCCCACCAATGGCGGGGCTTAATATTAATTATTAGCTGAGCTAAGAATTAATCTTCGATGCTGATGAACTTACGGTTCTGTGGACCTTTAACTTCAAACTTCACTTTACCATCGGTAAGTGCGAATAAAGTGTGGTCACGACCGATACCAACATTAACACCAGCGTGGAATTTAGTACCACGTTGACGAACGATGATGTTACCAGCTAGAACTGATTCACCGCCGAAGCGCTTTACACCAAGACGTTTACTTTCTGAATCGCGGCCGTTACGAGTAGAACCGCCAGCTTTTTTATGTGCCATGAGTTATTCTCCTAATTAAGCGTTGATAGCTGTAATTTTAACTTCGGTGAACCATTGACGATGGCCCATCTTCTTATCGTGGTGCTTACGACGACGGAACTTAACAATAGTTACCTTCTCCGCACGGCCGTGGCTGATAACTTCAGCAACAACCTTTCCACCTTCAACTAAAGGTGCACCTACGTGTACAGTTTCACCATCAGCAACCAAAAGAACTTGGTCAAATTCGATAGTTTCGCCTGTAGCGACTTCTAATTTCTCTAAACGAACTGTATGGCCGGCTTCAACGCGATGTTGCTTGCCGCCACTTTGAAAAACAGCGTACATAGCTATTTTACTCCGATATTTCTAACACGCCGCTCAAAACATATTTGTTTGATGCAGGGGTGCTATAAAAGCTTTAATGACAATGGTCGCGGAGTTTACGCTAAGAACAGGCTGCTGACAAGCCTTAATTAACTTAGAATAAAAAAAGACCCAAATAACTCTCACATTCATCTACAACTACTGTCTTGTACCGTAAATTTAGGTAGAATCCAATTATTATAACATTAAGCCTTAATTGAGCTGCAATGTTACTCAGCAGCCAACAAGAACTAGAGCCTACTTATGGATTTAAACGCCATTCGTCAATTGACTGATAGCGATATGCAAGCTGTCAATCAACTGATCTATAAACAACTAGAGTCAGATGTTGCCCTAATTAATCAACTTGGGTTCTACATTATTAACGGTGGCGGTAAACGCTTGCGACCTCTGCTATCTATTCTAGCAGCTCGCGCCATTGACTATAAAGGTGAATCTCACCTTAAATTAGCAGCCATTATCGAATTCATTCACACCGCGTCACTTTTACATGATGATGTTGTTGACGAGTCGATGTTGCGACGCGGCAGAAAAACTGCCAACGCCCTATTCGGTAATAGCGCTAGTGTATTAGTCGGTGACTTCTTATATACCCGCTCGTTCCAAATGATGACGGAACTCAAGTGCCTAGACGTGCTAGAGATCCTCGCTGACGCAACAAACGTGCTCGCGGAAGGTGAAGTCCTACAATTGATGAATTGTAATGACCCTGACACCACAGAAGACAGCTACATGCGCGTCATCTATTGCAAGACAGCCAAGCTATTTGAAGCCGCTACTCGCCTTGCAGGTTTGCTCGCAGACAGCCCTATTGAGGTGCAAACCGCACTGGCTGAATACGGTAAGTATTTAGGTACAGCATTCCAGTTAACCGACGATCTTCTCGATTACACAGCAGAAACAGAAGAGCTAGGTAAAAACATCGGTGACGACTTAGCTGAGGGTAAGCCTACACTGCCGCTTATTTTTGCTATGGCAAATGGTAACGACACTGAAAAGACGCTTATCCGTGAAGCTATCGAGAAAGGTGACGGAACTGAGCATATCGAGGTGATCCTTGCCGCACTTAAAAACTGTGGTGCATTGGAGTACACAGAGAAGCGCGCTATCGAGGAGTCTGACAAGGCCATTGCAGCACTGGCCATCATTCCAGAGTCCGATTATAAAGAAGCGCTCATCTCGCTTGCGAGAATAGCAACTCAACGCAGTAACTAAGAGCGAAGTAACTAAGAGCGAAGTAACTAATTATTCTCTTTAAATTAGCACCTTGATGCCATTGAGAAACAAAAAAGGAGCCTAAGGCTCCTTTTTTATTATGACCCACAAGAGGTCAGTCATCGTTTATTTAACGAATTCGATACCCAGCACAATATCAGCCTTTAGTGTATCTAGCATAGCGTCACGAGCATTCGCTTCAAATGCGCTTACATCGCCATAAGCAAGGACTTGCTCAACACCGTTCTTACCAAGTACAACAGGTTGTGCAAAGAACTCAGTATGCTCACTGCCGCCATCAACATAGGCGCATTCAATCACATTTGCTTCACCTTGAAGACCACGAACAAGTGATAAGCCGAAACGACATGCAGCTTGCCCCATAGATAGGGTTGCGCTACCGCCACCCGCTTTAGCTTCAACAACTTCCGTACCCGCATTCTGGATACGTGTCGTTAATGCTGCAACTTCTGCATCGGTAAAGCTTACGCCTTCAATTTGTGACAGCAGCGGAAGAATCGTCACTCCACTGTGCCCACCGATAACATTAACTTTAACGTCTGCAACGTTTAAGCCTTTTGCTTCAGCAACGAACGTTTCTGAACGGATAACATCCAACGTTGTAACACCGAACAAACGGTTCTTGTCGTAAACACCCGCTTTTTTCAATACTTCAGCAGCAATGGCTACGGTTGTATTTACAGGGTTTGTAATGATACCGATTAATGCCGTAGGGCAAGTCGCGGCACATTTTTCAACTAGATTACGAACTATACCTGCATTGATGTTAAATAGATCTGAACGATCCATACCCGGCTTACGAGCAACACCCGCAGAGATAAGTACAACATCAGCACCTTCTAGTGCAGCAGTAGGATCTTCACCAGCGAAACCTTTTACTTCTACCGCAGTAGGGATGTGGCTTAAGTCAACCGCAACACCTGGCGTAACAGGGGCAATATCATAAAGCGACAATTTTGAACCCGCAGGTAATTGAGTTTTTAACAGTAGGGCAAGCGCCTGGCCAATACCACCAGCAGCACCAAGTACAGCAACTTTCATAATGATCTCCGTCAATTCTCAGATTTTTGTGATTTAGATCCACCTTTCCAATGCCGCAACAGTACTGGATTCACAAAAAAAATTCAATTATCCCTTAGTCGTGTTGAATATAATCTAGAACGCTAATGTAAGATGGTAAATGAGTAAAGTGAGTGTACATCAGCGATACAGAGCTAAAACCATAATAAATTAGCATAACAAAATTTAGAATAATCATTCTAACTTAAGTTGAATCATTGAGTCTAACTGGGTTTATTAATGAATTTTTATTCAAAAAAACGAATACCAATTGACAAAAACGGCGAAAATATTCATGATAAAGCAGATTTTTTTGAATAAAGAATAATAATATATGCAAGCTAGTAAAAGCCCAGATGATTTAGTTAAGACGTTCAAATCTATTTTAAAAGAGGAGCGTTTTGGCTCTCAAAGTGAAATTGTTATCGCCCTTCAAGCAGAAGGCTTTAGCAATATAAACCAATCTAAAGTTTCTCGTATGCTAAGTAAGTTTGGCGCGGTTAGAACCCGTAACGCAAAGCAAGAGATGGTATACTGCCTTCCTGCAGAGCTTGGCGTTCCTACTGCCGGAAGCCCGCTTAAAAACCTGGTACTGGATGTTGACCATAACCAAGCCATGATTGTTGTCAGAACTAGCCCTGGTGCAGCGCAATTAATCGCGCGTCTGCTCGACTCAATAGGTAAGCCTGAGGGTATTTTGGGGACTATTGCTGGTGATGATACGATTTTCATCTGTCCATCTAGTATCCATAGCATTGAAGACACGCTAGAGACAGTTAAGTCACTGTTTAATTATGCTGATTAATTACGCCGACTAAACATAAAGCGACGATTTTTTTAAATGCTGTACCCTCAGGGCTACAGCATTTTTTGTTTGTTGCATAATCAGCCTCCATCACTCGACCGTTTACCTAGGCTCTGCACCGTAACCCAATCATTTAGCTTAATGCCCCCTGTATGAAACACTATGTTTTATACAATATATTGAATAGCAGCTTCTCTCTCGAGCAATAATCGTTATAATCCTCAATGACAGTACTGTTAGTCGAGGGCAAATAATGAATAAAAGTAAAATAATAAATATCAACGATATATGCTGGGAATCTTGGCAGCATGAAGATCAGTATGCCAGCGAGCAAAAGCACATTGGCGATACCGCCGGTGGAGAAAAAATTGGCGTGACCATGGAACGCTTAGCGCCAGGTAAGTCCTCAGCTGTTGCCCATTACCATACAAAAGAAGAAGAGCATATCTACGCGATGCATGGCGAAGCGACGCTATACATTGACGGCGAGCCTCACCCTTTTAGTCAGGGAGAATATATCTGCTTTAACGCTGACACGGGTGTGTCTCATAAACTCGTCAATCATAGTGAGCAAGAGTTTGTTTTTCTGGTCGTTGGTAACCGAGACATACATGACGTAGTTGTATACCCAGAAAATAACAAGGTGCTAGTAAAATCTGTCAACGAAGTTTACGCCAAACGCCCCACCAATTATTGGGATAAAGACGAAGCTTAGCGCGAATAATTCACTTTGTTACGCCCAATAAAAAACGCACTTTACTGTGCGTTTTTTATGAGTCAGTAAAACCTTGCGAATTAGCCCGCTGTAATCATAAAGTCTAATGATGGCGCAAAGAATGACGAACCAGTTAATGCTTGAGTAAAATGCATTAAATGGTCATGGTTGCCTTCACTATCGCCATGCACCATGCTCTCTAGCATCTTTTCGAAATTAACTGAATTGCGGCAAGTAGAGATAAACATCAAGCCTTGCTCTTTAACTGAACCATAAGGCATGCTTTGCCTTAAGATCTCCATAGACTTACCTTCACTGTCTTTCAGGTTAACACGCTTAATGTGGCTCGTAAGCGGTTTATCAGCCGATGCATACTCGATATTGTCCGCTTTAGTACGCCCAATAACATCTTCTTGCTTCTTGACTGGCAGACGGTTCCACTTACTTAAGTTATGGGCAAACTTTTGTACATGAATATAACTTCCGCCTTTAAAACGGCTGTCTTCCTCGCCGATTAATGCAACTTCCTGACGACTACGTCCTTTAGGGTTCTCGGTGCCATCAACAAAGCCGCTCAAATCACGAGAGTCCATGAATCTAAAGCCACGCTCTTCATCAATGAGTTCAACTAAGCCTTCAAACATTTGATTAACTTCGTTAGCCACCAAGTGCAGAATATCAAAACGATCACAACGGATATGCACAAATAAATCATACTCGATAGCCGGTGCATCTCGATTACCTCGATTCATCGCAGGGAAAGGTTTTAGCTCTTCTGGTCGAGCATGGGGGTATAAGGTGTCCCAATAATTAGCACCAATGGCAACAAAACCATTAAAGGCACTATCAGAATATTGATCTGCTAATTCATAAATATACTGAGCCACATTCGCCACACAAGGGCGCATGTCAGACTCAACACTATCATTAGCATTAAACATTAAGTAGACACTGTGCAAGTTTCCTTCTGCACAAACTCCAAGCTGTTCACGAGGCATAACCTGACTATCCATTATTATAAGTAACCCTTAGCATAATTAATTTTCGGCAACATTATGGACAACTTTAGTGATTAATATCATTAACTGACGCACAATAACTAAAATCAATAGTCAATTCCTTGAACTAACTACAACTTAAGCAAGCAAGAAAATCTACTTTGCTCACATTATCTCACATGTAAAATAACTAAAACGCGTCTGTAAGCGGTGATGGCTTAACGATTAAGCGACTAGGACTGAGTGATTAAACTCTTTTAACTAGAACAAAACCAAACTATGGTTCTGACACGCTATAGCGACCCGCTGGCCAAGTACTAAGTCTCGCTGCGGACTGTGGATCTCTATGACAGTTTCATCGACCTGAACTTGATATTGGCAGATATTTCCTAAAAAGCGTCGCTCAATCACTTCGCCAACACCGTTAGCATCCGCTTTCAATAATAAGTGCTGAGGCCTTAGCAGCACTTCAGCCGTGGAACCGACTGGCAGCTTAAGTAAACTTTCACTCACGATTTCACCAATGCTAGTGGCAATGCAATAGTCACTAATGACTTCAGCCTTAAGGTAATTCCCCGCTCCTAGAAAATCTGCGACATATTTATCTGATGGCGCTAAATATAAGCCTTCGGCATCACCACACTGCACGATTTCACCGTGATTAAATAGCGCTAGCTTATCTGCAAATACAAACGCTTCATCTTTACTGTGTGTCACGAAAACCGCACTAACATTATGCTTTTTCAAAATATCGCGGATCTCGAGCATCATTTCACGGCGTACTTTGGCATCAATATTTGAAAACGGTTCATCGAGCAATAACACTTCAGGCTTATAAGCCAGCGCTCTTGCGATTGAGACCCTTTGTTGTTGACCACCCGATAACTCATGGGGGTAACGTTTCGCCAATCCTTCGAGTTTGACTAACGCTAACATCTCTTCTAAACGTGATCGCCTGACTGCTTTATCACGAGTTCGTAAACCAAAAAGAATATTATCAGCCACAGTTAAATGAGGAAAAAGCGCATAATCCTGAAAAATCATCCCAACGCCTCGCTGCTCGCTAGGAATAAAACAATCATCGGATGCCACGACTTTATTATTAATGATTATCTGGCCATGAGTAATCGCCTGAAGCCCCGCAATTGCGCGCAACAAAGTGGTTTTACCACAGCCGCTTGGACCAAGTAACGCGACAATCTCACCTTTCTCAACGGTTAAATCTAGGCCCTTTAAAACGACTTGCCCCTGGTAGTCGCTAACAACCTGTTGTACTTGTAATGTGGCCATATTAATTATCATGCTCCAAGGAACGATTTAGGTAGATAAGCGGAATAAGACCGACTAATACAATGACAATCGCAGCCAGTGCCCCGTGCTCTAGCTGCTCATCAGATACAAACTGAAAAACATAGGTGGCTAAGTTTTCAAAACCTATCGGCCTTAGCAATAACGCTGCAGGCAACTCCTTCATACATTCGATAAATACCAGCAATAAGCCAGCAAAAATACCTTTTCTCAGAAGAGGAATATGCACCTGTCGTAAAAGTCCTAATGGCTTAAGGCCCATAGTGATCCCCGCCATATCCAGTGAGGGGGAGATCCGTTTATAACTGTTTTCTATACTGCCGATAGCAATTGCGGCAAAGCGAATACAAAAAGCGCACACAATAATAAAGCTGCTGCCCGTTAAGATGAGCCCTGGGCCCTCAAAGCCAAAGTATTCGGCTATATCATTGATTGCAAAATCGAGTTGGGTAAAAGGTACTAAGATCCCAATGGCTAACACGGTACCTGGCAGAGCATAGCCCGTTGATGCTAAGCGAGAAGGAAGAATATCGGCCCGCCTAGGGCTAACCCTACGAATGAACATCAACACAATACCAATAGCCACACAGATGCAGCTCACCACCACCGCTATCCATAAGCTATTAAAGCTATATTCAAAGAACTCTTGATTCCAGCTTTCGGCAAAATAGCCATAGGCATACTGCACTAATATAATAAAAGGCAGTAAAAAAGCGACAAAGAGTAAGGCTGCGCAGTAACTCATTGCAGCCAGAGCTTTCAGCCCGGTCAGAGGATAGATATCGAGTTCGCCTGGCGTTGATTGTTTCTGAAACAACTTTTGTTTTCGCCTCGCGAAACGCTCAAAACCCACCATGGCAAAAATCACTAATAACATAATGGTTGAAAGCTTTGCAGCCGCTGCTAAGCTGCCATATTCAAACCAGGTATCGTAAACAGCCGTAGTCAATGTTGGCACGGCAAAATAGCTTACGGTGGCAAAATCTGCCGCTGTTTCCATAGCAACCAATGCCGCACCAACAGCCAATGCTGGACGCGTCATAGGTAAACTTAAACGCCAGAAGCTTTTCCAAGGCCCACAGCCCATCACTCTTGTTGCTTGACTTAAACTAGCGGATTGCTCCATAAAAGCCGTTCGTGCCAGTAAGTAGATATACGGAAACAACACGAGCGACAACATAATGGCAGCGCCGCCCAATGAGCGTACCTCTGGAAAGTAATAGTCTTGAGGTGTTTGCCAACCAAAAAATGTGCGCAAGCCGCGCTGCACAGGGCCAGCATAATCAAATAAGTCGGTATAAACATAGGCCACGACATAAGCTGGCATGGCTAAAGGCAGCAGTAACGCCCACTGAAAAATTCGACGCCCAGGGAAATGACATTTAGCCACCAGCCATGCGGCTGGGACCGCGATGATAAGTGAGCCAATAACGACCCAAAACATCAGCCACAGGCTATTACTGATGTAGGTGGGTAATACAGTATCAAATAGATGGGTAAATACAGAACCATCAGGCAAGAATGATTGACCGATAAGTGCAATAAGTGGCATAACAATCAATAGTGCCAAGGTATAACTTGCTACAGACCAGCCCTTGGCTAAGCCTAAAACCATAATCTTTACTACCTACATATAACGTGAAAAATTTTAGCCAAAAATAAGAAAACCTATCTCGATAGATAGGTTCAATGGTATTTCAATTGTTGGAACTAACACACTGCGAATATGACTATATACACACTTAGCAGGCTTTTCTAGAAGACTTAATCTAGAGGCTTGATCTAGAGGCTTAATCCAGAGAGCTTAATCAAGTAGAGTTGCTCTAGAGAGTTAGCCTAGAGGCTTTAACCTATCTGATTAACCTCAATAATTGAGTTTACGCCGAATATGTTAGCCCAACCTTAAATATTTTCACCATCAATTACAGATCGAACTTCACTTCATCAAGCAACTTAATCGCTGCGCCATGATATTCAGCTAATTTGTAGATAGGTAAATCATCAGCTTTAAACGTTCCCCAAGAAGCTACTATCTTAGATGGTGCGACGTTGGCTTTAACTGGATATTCAAAGTTCACTTCAGCGTAAGTGTGCTGGGCTTTATCACCAGATAAGAACTCCATCAACTTAAGTGCAGTTTGTTTATTTTTGGAATATTTCGCCAGCGCCATACCCGAAACGTTAATGTGGGAGCCATAATTGTCTTGATTAGGGAAGTTAATCTCTATGGCATCAGCCCAAGCTTTTTGCTTAGGATCTTGTAACATCTTACCTAAGTAGTAACTGTTACCAATCGCGAGATCACACATACCTTCGCTTACCGCTTTAACTTGTGCGCGATCATTTCCCTGTGGCTTTCTGGCTAAATTGGCCTTCCACCCCTCTAACCAGGTTTTTGTTTCTTGCTCACCGTGATGTGCAATCATTGAAGCCACAAGAGAAACGTTATATGGGTGTTTACCACTACGCGTACAAATTTTACCTTTATATTTAGGATCCGCTAAATCTTCGTAGTTGATATCAAGTTTGCCGAGCCTGTCTTTAGAGCTATAAATATTACGCACTCGCATTGTGAGCGCATACCACTCATCATCTGGTGAACGGTATTTTGCAGGGATATTCTGTTTTAAGGTATCGCTGTTTGCTGGAGCAACTAAATCTTTTTCTACTAACTCCATCAAACGGTAAAAGTCAGATGTCAGCACTATGTCGGCTTTAGATAAACGCCCTTCACGCATCATACGTTCAGCAATACCCTTCTTTGAGAAAACCACGTCAACTTTAACGCCAGTCTCTTTAGTAAAGTCAGCCAATATGGGGTCAATAAGAAAAGCTTGGCGATAGGAATATACCGTCAGTCTTTCAGATGCATTTGCTATTGATGCAATACATGCAAGCCCCATAACAGCAAGACTCTTTACTATTTTCATTACGCTTCTCCCTTCAAGTGCTACCCTGCGACCACCAACTGATAGTGATAACAATTCTCAATTGCGTTAATGGTAATCAAATTGGTAAGAAACAGCAAGTCATTGTGAGCGATTTAAACAAACAAAACTAAAATTGATAAAAATCAGTAAACACTTAACTTACATGCATTTAAATTAACAAATACTGATTAAACGATCCTTGTGGCCGAGATGCTAACAGTGCCGCTTACCAATATTTCTCAACCGTTATCTGCCCAGGTGCACGGCGTAGGTTTTTAGTGAGTCCTTTGTCTTTCAGCGCCTGCTGCGCCTCTGTAATCATTCCTGGATTACCACAGATCATCACCTGGGATTCAGTAGCACTTAGGGATAAGCCTGCTTTAGCTTCAAGTTCACCGCTTACAATGACATCTGGGATCCGCTTAGTTAATGCGCCATCAAATGGTTCACGAGTTACCGACAATATTAACTGAAACCGTTCAGGATAAGTTTGTTCAAATCGCTTTAAGTGCTCAAGATAGGCCAAATCTTTCCCTTCTCGTACACCATATACCAGCACCAGTTTTTCATAGTTAAGCCATGGCTCAGGGGTATCCATTATGGAGATAAAAGGTCCGACTGCTGTGCCAGTCGCTAAAAACCACAAATGCTTGCCCTGCTCTTCATCTTTAGGCAACTCATCTAAGGTCATAAAGCCGGTCGCTTTAGTAGCGACATCAATAACATCACCGACTTCTAATGCCTGTAAGTTTGGAGAGAGTTGACCATCATCGACGGCAACGGCTAACACCTCGATATAATCGCAACCTGGTGGATTAACTAACGAGTAGGCTCGTCCAATCCTTTTATCGTCAACAATGCGACTAAGCTTAATGAACTGCCCAGCAATAAAGTCACCAATATCAACTTTAATTTTGAGCGAAAACAGTTTATCGCTCCAATCTAATCTTTCAATAACTTGCCCTTCTATCCACATAAGACACTCCCCTTTCGTTTAATTGAGCATAAGCTTTTATTCTAACTTCAGAAAGATTAATCTAAAGACTGTTGTAATTTCATACAAGCAGACCCTCTATACCTTTGCTCCTCCTAGGGGAAAGTGATTTTTTAATTCGAAATTTTAGACGTTAATTCAGTAGGTAGTCGATGATTCAGGCAAAGAAAGCCCTCGCAATAACGCTAACCACCTTAGCGATTATCACTACAAGTTTTAGTTGCTACGCCCAAGAAAAGCTTGAACCTAAAGCAGACCATCAGGCAAAAATCATCGTATTGGTTAGGCATGCAGAAAAGCGTGATGATGGTTCTCGCGATCCCGAACTCAGTCAACAGGGCAGTATCAGAGCCAAGGCGCTAACAGAGGCTTTAGCTGATGTAGACTTGTCACAACTCATCGCGTCAAACTACCAAAGAACGCAGTTAACTCTGGCTCCTATAGCGCTTCAAAGAGGCTTGGATGTCGAAATCGTTCAAGTAAAATCAGGGATTAAAACCCACATAAATGACATTGTATCCTTAGTGCGTAGCTCACCGGGCAATAGCCTTATCGCTGGTCATTCCAATACTGTGCCCCTAATCATTAACGCGTTAGGCGGCCCTTTAGTGCAGCAGATAGATGAGGATAATTATGGTGAGTTATATCAATTACGCATTTCAACAACGGGGAAGGTCAGTTTGTTAAAGACCCGCTTTGGCCAACCTTTTATAGATTAAAGGGCTAGCTTACTCAGCAATAAAACCGATGAGCCCCTATTCAAAGTGAAAACAAAATAAAGACAGAATGAGGGTAAAATAAAGACAATATAAAGACAATATAAAGACAATATAAAGACGATATAAAGACGATATAAAGACGATATAAAGACAAAATGAAATATAACAAATTAGGCTTGGTATATTTGTATTTAAGTGATTAAATACCTTCCTCACAAAAGCACTAAAAATGCAATCTTGGTCACACAAATAAAGTCTTGTTTATGCAAAATCTTGTGACCATCAGGAAGAGTAAGCGCTGAAAGAATACTCACAACAAACAACGCAAAACTTAACCCACTACTTTTAAAAGTGAACCAAAGCAGATCAGCGATTGCTTTATCATACGCCATTGCTGCTTGCTTTAACCAATGACAATGTTCAAATACGGCTTTAGCTTAATAAAAGATGAGCTAAAGACAAGCTAGCGCTTACTGGAGATCAGATATGGGCAACTTAAATACACAGCCAAACAATAGATCACTTTCATCTAGCTGTAGCAGTTGTGAGCGAATGACTGTGATAGAAGGAGAGTACATCTGCTTTATAGAGGGAAAAATCATAGGGTTAACCCAGATATCCGATCCCTCTCCAAAACCTAAACTCATTTGTGATGGTTGGAAAATTGGTAAGTTACACTTTTAGGCGCTCAGCATGCCTGCATAATCTCGAGCCGAGAATTTAGGCTCATGCAATAAGCCCGGTAACGAAGCGACAGGCGCAGCCTTCGCGAGACTTAGGCCACGGGTTGTCACTCGCATTCCAGCACATAATTCAAAATACGCTACTTCAAGTTCATCATTTTCTAGCCCGCGCTTTTTTAGCGTTGCCATAATCGCAAGCCAGTCAGTATTTACTTTACTCTCTTGCCCTTCAATCTGGGCCAGTATAGGTATATTTTTCATTGTGACCTTCTGCATTAGCTTCCCGTTAAATTATGTTCAATTATAGACATATGAAACTGAACCTATGCTGAACCCGAAACAGGCTTTTCTTAATCAATCAACTCTATCGACCTGATTCTTGCTGTACTCGCCATAAATTAGCATAAAGACCGTTAGCCGCAAGTAAATCACTATGGTTACCGGTTTCGACAACCTTGCCCTTACTCAATACTATGATTCTATCCGCATCAACCACAGTTGAAAGTCTATGGGCAATGACTAAACTCGTGTGGCCTTTTGCCACCTCCTTCAGTGCCGTTAAGATTGCCTGCTCCGAATGACTATCTAATGAGGAAGTCGCTTCATCAAACACTAAAATGGGCGACTTTTTCAATATGGCTCTGGCTATTGCGACGCGCTGCTTTTCCCCACCCGACAATTTTAAGCCTCGCTCACCGACTCGAGTTTGACCACCCTCGGGTAAGCTTTCGATAAATTGACTGAGATGCGCCATCTTTATCGCGCTGTTGACCTCTTCCATAGTGGCACTTGGTCGACCATAACGCACATTTTCAATCAAGGTATCATTAAATAACACCGTATCTTGAGGGACTATAGCAATAGCCTGCCGCAAACTGTCTTGAGTAACGCTGCGAAGATCCTGCCCATCAATACAGACTCGCCCACCAACCACATCGTAAAAACGAAATAGCAATTTAACTAAGGTCGACTTACCCGCGCCACTATCACCAACTATGGCCACTTTTTGGCCCGCTTCAATGGTAAAACTGACATCATCTAAAATAGTCCGAGAGTCATATTGAAAGCTTACATTTTCAAATGATACTCGCCCTTGCGTTAGTGCTTGAGCTTTGGCATTCGCGGCATCGTTAATCATAGGAGCCCTGTCCAATAGAGCAAACATACGCTCAATATTGGCAAATGCGCCTCTGATCTCTCGATACACAAATCCTAAAAAGTTAAGCGGAATAAATAACTGCATCATAAAAGCGTTAACCAACACAAAGTCACCTATGGTCATATCGCCTTGAACAACATCGAAGGCCGCCATGCCCAGCATCAATGTCATCGCAACTGAGATGATACAAGCTTGCCCCGCATTTAACGCAAACAGGGATAAGCGATTCTTGCGCTTAGCCTGTTCCCATTGCGCCAATGCAGCATCATATTGGTTAGCTTCGTATTGCTCATTATTAAAATACTTCACTGTTTCATAGTTAAGTAAACTATCGATCGCCCGTGTACTAGAGATTGAATCTGCTTTTGCTGCGTCACGAACGTAGCCAGTACGCCACTCGGTAGCCACGATAGAATAGGCGCCATAGGCGATAACCGACAGTAATGTCACGCCAGCAAATGCATAGCCATAGTTATAAAATAAAATCCCTACAACCAAAATGATCTCTAAAATCGTCGGTACAATATTGAACACCATAAATCGCATCAAGAAACTCATGCCGCTGGTGCCTCGTTCAATATCTCGAGATAAGCCCCCGGTCCTACGCTCTAAATGAAACGCCATATCTAAACGATGTAGGTGCTCAAAGACTGCCATGCCTAATCGCCTAATTGCACGCTCGGTTACCCGTCCAAATAGGGTGTCTCTTACTTCCGAAATAATGGTATTGAGTAATCGAATACCGCCATAGGCGATAACTAATGAGATAGGGACTGCCACAAGCTCTTTCGGTGACGTACTTGATAACCCATCCACCAGCGCCTTAAGTAAAAAAGGCAGCCCAACACTGGCAAGTTTTGCTACGACTAAACACAGTAATGCCAGGCCAACCCTTTGTTTAAATTCTATTAAATATGGCCATAGCATACGCAGAACATGCCAATTTATGTTGCCAATCGGTTCATCAAAATACAGAGAGGGGCGCATTTTTTATCCCAAAGAAAATTTACAATTGACCCACTGACCACGACTCATTTAAATGACAATCAGCGAGTGATCTTAAGTACTATTAAAAAGCCATTAATGTAGCAAAAAAGTTAACAGACTCTGACGACTGTCTATGTTATCGTGCAACTTTAGCCTTACTAGGCTAAAGGAGTGGCTTTCTAAATGGGTTAGTTTGCACGTTTTTCGACAAACTTGTACGAATTAACGCAAATTCTGTTAACCCAAAGAAAAGAATTTGCTACTCTCTGCGCAATAAAACGAAGAGTGACAGGTTAAGAGCCAACTACAGCTCTTTCAAGTTAACTAGATAAAGGATGCAAACATGCTTGACTCATCCCAGCCAAAATATCCCCCCTTACCACTCATCCAAACATGGATATGGATGATGACTCAATCAGGAAATCCGGAAATTCAGGAAAAGGGTCAAAACAATCTAATTACTTCGTTTGGCAGCTTAGCTAAAGCCAATGAGTACTTACTTGAGCAAGGTAAGAAGTAATGCTAATCGAAGCTAATTGAATAAATTACTCGTTCAAAAAAGGAGGCCTATGCCTCCTTTTTTGTATTGTAAATTAAGCGACTCTGCGCTTAACAACACTATCATTCAATGTTGCCAGCAGCTTTTCACTATCTTGCCACCCAATGCAAGCGTCTGTCACACTCTGACCATAGCAAAGAGACTGCCCTTCAATATGATCCTGACGCCCTTCAACCAAGTTACTTTCAACCATCACACCAAAGATAGACGTATCACCATTAGCCATTTGCGCTCCAACATCATCGCCAACCAACATCTGGCGCTCGAACTGTTTGCTACTGTTTGCATGGCTAAAATCAATCATGATGTTATTCGCTAAACCTGCCTTGTCTAATTGCTTATTAATCGCAGCAACATGCTCAGCGCTATAGTTTGGCTCTTTGCCACCACGCAAAATAATATGACAGTCAGGATTTCCTTTGGTCTCAACAATAGCCGAATGGCCAAACTTAGTCACAGATAAGAAATGATGCGGCGCGCTTGCAGCACCAATAGCGTCAATCGCCACCTTAATTGTGCCATCTGTGCCATTTTTGAAACCCACTGGACTTGATAGACCCGATGCTAATTCGCGATGTACTTGAGACTCGGTAGTACGTGCACCAATTGCCCCCCAGCACATGAGATCGGCAACATACTGCGGCGTGATCATATCTAAAAACTCACCCGCGGTAGGTAAGCCCATGTTGTTTAAGTCTAACAAAAGCTTACGTGCGGTACGTAAACCATCATTTAGCTTGAAGCTATTATCCATATCGGGGTCGTTGATCAAACCTTTCCACCCCACCGTGGTGCGTGGCTTTTCAAAGTAGACTCGCATCACGATTTCTAGCTGGTCTTTATAACGCTCTCTAAGTTCAACTAAACGCTTACCGTATTCAAGTGCTGCGACAGGATCATGAATAGAGCACGGCCCAATAACCACTAATAGGCGGTCATCTTTCTTCGCTAAAATATTATGTATGCTTTCGCGGGCATTAAATACGGTCGCTGATGCGTTCTGTGTTGCGGGAAATCGCTCCAAAATAGCAATTGGAGGTAACAACTCTTTTATCTTATTAATTCGAACATCATCATTTTGGTAATACATGGTAATACTTAGCTCCGTCTAGCCTATGAATACAGATCTCTCAATTGCGATACTGCATTCAATTTATCCAGTATGAACTTAGATTGCAATCAAGTTATGATTATTTCATATAATTATTTTTAACTATTTGTTTAAAAAGAAATTAGAAATTAAAAATTTATATAAAGTGTCAAAGTAAGCTGCAAATAAGCCCACTAAACTGTTAATTATTCCTAAAGATTACAATTTAAAAGCTAAAGCCTGCTGTACGCAAAAAATAATAAAATTTATCCATAAAATAAGCCTGTACGGCTTGCCCGCGAGCCAATTTAAAGCGCAGTAGGCTCAGAAGTAAGTTCACCCTGTCAGTGAAACAAATGGACTCAATTAAGCTGTTTGGCGAGATAGAGCGAGACTATTAAGCGAAGCTGTTAAAGCGAAGCAGTTAAAGCGAAGCAGTTAAAGCGAAGCAGTTATGCAAAGCGAAAAATAGTCTAGCAATATATGTGCGCTGACACTTGGCAGGACTCAAGATGAATCCCGAGTAACTCCTAAACTGCCGCGATGAATATACTAACAATACCTAAATCGAACGATTAGCGCAGTTGCTCTCAAGGCCTCAAGCTCTAATCGAGAGGTACCTTAGCGCCCTGCTCTTTAGGAGAGTCGATTTGAATAAAAAGCTCCTTATTTTGGTAAGCATAAGGTCTGTAAAATAAACCTTGGCAGGAAAAGTATCGATAAGGCATTGCGAAAGGCACACAACCAAAAGGTAAGCTTTGCAATATTTGGATCTGTTGCTGATAACGAAGCGCTTCACGCCATGCATGCAGCCTTTGCACTTCATCCCTAACCGCAAATGCATCAAACGGCTCACTGGACTTTCGCACTATAACTTGGCCAGCGCTGGCACTTGTCGCCAGCGCCATAAGCAATATAGTGCTCAGTAGTTTCAATGCTTTCATAAAAGATCCATGCTCAACCCGCTGATAACTTACTTTAGCCTAATTCTGTTGAGCCTTAAACTCTCTGATCACATAACAATACATGAAACAAAAGAGCTTATACCCATAGGCATAAGCTCTTTATTTATATCACGGCTTGTAACGGTTGGTTACTCTGAAAGCCTAACTACCACTCTTAACCGATACAAACTCTGGATAAGCATCAATTCCGCAATCAGAAGCATCCATTCCATTATATTCTTCTTCTTCTGTAACACGGATCCCCATGGTCACCTTCAGTGCAAACCAAACCACAGTCGACGCTAAAAATACCCAGCCAAAAATTACGGCCGCGCCATATAACTGGGTCAAGAGTGAAGCATCAGCATTTGATACTGGCACTAATACCAGTCCAAGCAATCCTGCAATACCGTGAACAGAAATCGCACCAACTGGATCATCAATCTTGATCCTATCGAAGGCAACAATCGAGAACACCACTAAGCCACCCGCGACAGTACCAATCACACCAGCCATGACCAATGAGGGTGACAATGGATCCGCTGTAATCGCTACCAGCCCAGCTAAGGCACCATTTAAGATCATGGTCAAATCAGCCTTCCCCCAAATCAGTCGACATACAATCAGCGCAGCAATCGCGCCAAATGCTGCCGCCGAATTGGTGTTAACAAATATTTTAGCCACAGCGCTGGCATTCTCAGCATCCGATATCAAAAGCTGCGAGCCACCATTAAAGCCAAACCAGCCCATCCATAAAATAAACATACCCAGCGTTGCCATAGGTAAATTTGAACCCGGAATAGGGTTCACTTGACCGTTAGCGCCATACTTACCTTTACGCGCACCGAGCAGTAATACACCTGAAAGCGCTGCTGCAGCCCCCGCCATATGTACAATGCCACTGCCTGCAAAATCAACAAAACCAGCTTCAGACAGAAAACCGCCGCCCCATGTCCAATAGCCTTCAACAGGGTAAATTACCGCCGTCATAAATACTGAGAAACACAAAAATGCCCATAATTTCATACGCTCGGCAACCGCGCCAGATACAATAGACATTGCCGTAGCCACAAACACGACTTGGAAAAAGAAGTCTGACTCCAATGCATGATCAGCCCCTTCCCCTTGAGAGCCAATTAATGAGCCGAATGAGGGCAACCATCCCCCTTCGGCATTACCAACATACATGATGTTATAGCCCACAATCAGGTACATCACACAAGCAATAGAATATAGACACACATTTTTAGTGAGAATTTCAGTGGTATTTTTAGAGCGTACTAACCCAGCTTCTAACATGGCAAATCCTGCAGCCATCCACATGACTAGTGCGCCTGAAATCAAAAAATAAAATGTATCTAGGGCAAAGCGTAACTCTGTTACCGTCAGTCCCAACTTAGTTAAATCATCCATCAGCTTTCCCCTTACAGTGCTTCGTTATCAACTTCGCCAGTTCGAATACGGATAGCTTGCTCAAGATCCGTAACAAAAATTTTGCCATCGCCTATTTTCCCTGTTCTCGCTGCGCCAGTGATCGCTTCGAGTAACAGTTCTAGCCTGTCAGCTTTGATGGCAATTTCTAATTTCACTTTTGGTAGAAAATCCACTTGGTACTCTGCGCCACGATACAGTTCGGTATGGCCTTTTTGACGACCAAAACCTTTTACCTCTGTAACCGTCATCCCCTCAATGCCCACTTCAGCTATCGCTTCTCTAACATCGTCTAATTTAAATGGCTTAATTATCGCGCTTACCAATTTCATGGTTATCTCCCCAATTACATTCCCTATTTGCTTAAATATAATTCAAGCATTAGGCCAAAGTTATTAACCATTTGAATTCAACAAGATAAGATTTTACGCGCAATTAACACTGCATATTAATGCACCAAACAAGTGCAGGCATGCAGGGGCTGCACAAAGATAAAGCAGCAATATCGAGCCAGGTTAGACCTATTTCTAATTGGATAAACCAAACAGATCCGCTTTACTGAACAATTAACTCCCCTTGCAAAATAGAGAAGCCTAAGATGCTAAAAGCAGAAGAATGTGTATTGGTTGTGGTCGATGTACAAGGTCAACTCGCACGGGTTATGCACCAAAGTGAGCAACTGCATCGTAAGCTAGAGATATTAATTAAGGGGATACAGCTATTTGATATTCCAATTTTGTGGCTCGAACAAATACCACAGAAGTTAGGACGGACAAGTGAAAACCTAGCCCTGGCGCTGGCAAAAACCACAGAACCTATCGCCAAGGATCATTTTAGTGGGTGGCAAGCTGATACATTTAGAGAAAAGCTCAGCTCGATGGAGCGTAAGCAGGTTATCTTAGCGGGTATTGAAACTCACGTGTGTGTTTACCAGACCTGCAGAGATCTGTTAGATCATGGCTACCATGCTCATCTTGTAACTGATGCGATGTCGTCAAGAGAAGAGAGTAATAAGGTAAGCGGATTAGAGATGATGTTAAGTTATGGTGCAATGCAGACCAATGTTGAGTCACTACTGTTTGAGTTACAACATCAAGCTAATGGCGATCGTTTTAAAGCCTTGCTTAAACTCATAAAGTAAAAGCCAAAAAAAGCCCTCCGAAGAGGGCTTCTATGCTAAAGACTTATTCTAGACACTTAACTTATAAGCACTATATAGTGTCAGTAGACTTATTTGTAAGTCGCTTCACGCTTTTCAGCTTCTGCATCCCACTTAGGTAGCACAGTCTTCTTGAATTCAGCTTTATCAGCATTCATCTTATCCATATCCATACCTAGAGCCGCTTGCGCCTTAGCTTTAGTAGAGATATCTGGAAGAGCGATAGGCTGTGGTACGCCTTTCTTAGCAAGTAGTTGAGCTAGCTTAACGCGAGCATCAGCAGCTTTGTTTAGTGCTGTACCTAGTACACGTAGCGCTTCATCTGGAGCATGAGATGCTACACCATGAGAGGCGATTGCATAATCCCAGCGCCATTGACCGTGACGGATATCCAATAAGATTGGAGCCATTTCAGCTTCTGTTGCGCCGGCTTCCCAAGCTGCACCAGCTTCGAAGTGAGCTTTAACTAACTGCTCTTCAGCTTGAAGTTGGATCTGCTTAACCTTCGCTTTACGCTCGTTATCTAGGTTAACCATGAACTCTTTGCTTTGATCATGACAAGTACCACACGTTTCTTCGAAACGATCGAACGGGTTACCCACTTTGTGATCGGTAAACTTACGACCTTCAGCATTCTTAACTTTAGGCATGTGACAGTCAGTACAACTTACGTTGTTTTTACCGTGCATACCTAGCTGCCAAGTTTCATAACCTGGGTGCTGTGCTTTTAGCATTGGCGTCTTAGAAATAGCGTGTGTCCAATCTGAGAAGTCGATACCGTCATAGTATGCTTCCATATCTTCAACAGTTGTGCCCTTGTCCCATGGGAACTTAACAAAACCTTTCTTATCAGCAGTTTTTTCGAAGTAGTACTCTACGTGACACTGACCACAAACCATTGATTGCTTGTCTTTACGAGAAGCTTCATCGAATGGTGTGCCAATTGCTTCCATACCGCGCTCAGCGAATGGACGAGAGATGCGTAGCTTAGACTTGCCTTTTTCGTGACAATCAGAACAGCCGATAGAGTTAACGATTTCTGGACCGCCTTTAGACCACTTACCTTTAAAGTAACCGTCTTCACCTTGCTCTTCGATCATGCGAGGTACATCTGGGCTCTTACAAGACCAACATGCCATTGGCATTGGACCATCTTCAGCAGTCTTTGGTGCACCAGAACGTAGTGTATTACGTAAATCTGTCACTGCGTAAACGTGACCACGAGCCTTGTTATAATCTTTAGCAAAACCATAACCCGCCCAAAGAATCACTAGATTTGGATCTTGCTCAAGTGCATCAATAATTTCTACACTTTCAGATGTGTCATGCCAAGTTTTATATTGGTTAGAAAATTTATCTTTATAAACTTCGTTACGCGGCTCAGTTTTATCACTTGCGAATGCACTGCCCGCCATTAGGCTTGCTGCTACGATTGCACTCAGTGCAAAAGACTTTTTAGTTAATGTTTTCACCATCTCATCTCCATGTTACTTTTATAATATTTATATAGTCCCACCTATTTCTAGGTCGAACTTAATCACTTCCAGTTAACAAAAACATACCCCTAAGGGGGTATCCGTGGTGAAGTTTGCGTTAGATCAAATTGTGAACGTGTTGTTGCTCACACTTTTGCATTTTTGTTAATGTAATCAAGTAACCACTAATATAGAACCGCTACCAATGAATAACTCGAATACCATAACGATGAGATTTTATAAATGAAAAAAGGCAGACTCACTTCAGCGATTTGGGGCTTCATGTTAACGCTAATTTTGCTGTCGAGTGGACTGGCTATTTTTGCGATTATCAACCTGTCTTATAGCCTTGGGGATGCTAGAGCTATAAACGCTTCAGGTTCACTTAGAATGCAGAGTTATCGCTTAATGTTCTACGCCAATTCAGGTAGCGAAGCGGCTAATGAAAAAATTAAAGAGTTTGAAAATACATTAAATTCTCAGGCTCTTAAGCGCTCACTTACCTGGTATACCCCTCAAGATCTTAAAAACAAATACCTTACGGTTATCGATAAATGGCAAGTGATGCGTTACTACATAGAAACAGAAAATTCACGCCTCTATGCGGAATCGCTTAAAGACTTTGTCGATACGATTGATTTATTTGTACTCGAAACCGAACAATACGCGGCACTCAAGCTCAAAATTTTGGCCATCAGCCAGATAGGTGGATTGGGCTTAATGTTACTGATTGCCTTTATTACGGTCAGAATTGCCAAACGCAAAGTTGTTAAACCGCTGCAACAATTAATGCAAGCCGCCGATACTATTTCACAAGGTGATTTTAATGTAGAGATGCCTAAAACAGAGTACCTAGAATTAAGTGCATTAAGCAGCGCGCTAGACTCAACCGTAAAAAAATTAGCCAGTGTATATCAAGGACTCGAAGAGCAAGTCCAAGAAAAGACCATAGCCTTAACTCGTGCCAACAATGAGCTAACCTTACTTTACGATACGTTAGTGATGCTGCACTCGAGTAAACTCGATAGTTACACTTTGACCCAAGCGCTCAATCAACTTCAGGCGCATGAAAAAGGCATACGCTTACGCCTTGTTCTAGTTCAAGACGCTGATGTAGTCGATATTATTGCAGCTGAAAGCACAACAGATTGGCCACTGCATAGCGAAAACAGCAAACAATTTCCGGTTAAATTTGAAAACAACAACTTAGGTTACCTTGAAGTCGTTTCCTCTAACGCCTTCTCTTTTCCTCTGTTTAATAACTTTGCCATCATGCTTGCGCGTTCAATGGTGATCTACAATGCGGGTGAACAACGTCAGCAACTGGCCTTGATGGAAGAGCGCGGCGTCATTGCCAGAGAGCTACACGACTCTTTGGGTCAATTGTTATCTTTCTTAAAAATTCAAGTGAATCTGCTTTCTAAAGAGCTAGATAAAACTTCAAAAAGCCCACGAGCTGCCGAGCAGTTACAAGAGATAAACGAAGGTGTTAATACCGCATACGTGCAATTACGAGAATTATTGTCTACGTTCCGTCTAACCATTAAAGACCCTAATTTAGGCCATGCTATGGAAGCGATGATAGAACAGCTACGTGGTCAGTCCAATGCCAATATTACGCTAGACTACAAGTTACCCGCACAGCTCTTAGGTGCCCACCAACATATTCATATTTTGCAGCTCACCCGTGAAGCGACATTAAATGCAATAAAACATGCAAGTGCGAAGCACATACATATTAGCTGCCAAACAATTTCCGATAAAAAAGTCGTGATCAGCATCAGTGATGACGGCGTAGGCATTGAAAAATTAAAAGAAAGGGATCAACATTTTGGCTTAGGAATTATGCACGAACGCGCCAGTCGCTTGTCGGGTGTGGTAGAATTTAGCCAGAATAAAAAAGGTGGGGCCACAGTGACCCTTAGCTTCTCTCCCCAACAGGAGCCAGCTGAATAACGATAATCGCTATTCCCGCTTGCTTTTTTAAGGGAATAGCATGATTTTATTAGCTGTTTTACTTAGTCGCACATACCTCAGCAGGAGGCCTAAAGATGGGCAAACCCTATTCAGTTCTAGTTATTGATGATCACCCACTACTACGGCGTGGGATCTGTCAACTTGTCACTTCGGACTCAGACTTTACCTTATTTGGTGAAGCGGGAAGTGGCCTAGATGCATTATCAGCGGTTAGTGATAATGAGCCCGATATTATATTGCTCGATCTTAATATGAAAGGCATGACAGGCTTAGATACACTGAACGCTTTAAGGCAAGAGAGCGTCACTTCACGTATCGTTATTTTAACCGTATCCGATGCAAAACAAGATGTGATCCGTTTAATGCGCGCTGGCGCAGACGGCTATTTATTAAAAGATACCGAGCCAGACTTACTGCTTGATATGCTCAAAAATGCCATGCTTGGCCACCGTGTGATAAGCGATAATGTTCAAGACTATCTATCGGAGTTAAATACTTCGGTCAATGAACAGGAATGGATTGAAAATTTAACACCTAGAGAACTTGAAATTTTGCAGCATCTCGCTGAAGGTCAAAGCAACCGTATCGTTGCCGAACAACTTCATATTAGCGAAGGCACAGTAAAAGTGCATGTGAAAAACTTACTGCGCAAAGCCAATGCGAAATCACGTACAGAAATGGCAGTACGCTATCTCAATCAGTGATCCTGCTTAGACAATACAAATCAGTATTATGATAGAGTTTTAGATCAAAAAAGCAGCCAAAGGCTGCTTTTTTGGATTTATTTGTTCAGAAATAAATCTGAAGATCGGCAATCATTTTTCGTCTAAGAAATGACGCCAGCTGACAAGGACCTCATAAAAGTCCTCTAAACCACAAAACGCTTCGGACTCTCCGTCATAAAATGACATCGACTCATCGAGTTCTTGATCTTCGTTATCTTCAATATCATTAGCAAATATTCTTGCCTGCTCAGTATCAAGCTCAAGCGATAGCGCTTTACCTAGCAAACGCCATTCATTGCCCTGACCGTTTTGCAATCGCTCGATTTGCTGGCAGATCTCAACATACAACGGCCTATTATCGGCAAGCTCTTCCGATAACCAAAAACCTACCGCTTCATGATCCATACTAAAACGGGCAAACACCGTGTCAGTAATAGTATTGCGTAAAAATTCGTATTCCATAACTTGGCTCAAAATTAAAAATCACTCTCAGTGTTCATTTTAACGCACTTATACCAATCAGCATAAGAAACTGATCTACTCAGAGTGAATTTGGCAAACTAATTCAAGGCAAATAGATGACACAATGGTTATCCCCTTGTGAGTCTATTCAACGCAGAAGTAGACAATTGCAGACGTAAAAAAGGACGCATCTGCGTCCTTTTTAAATTTGCTGAGATTAGCGTTACCTCCCCCGATATAAAGGAGTCGATAGCAATAACCTACAAATTAGTGTGCATGTTCAGCAGCTGGAGCCGCCTTTTCGATATCTAGCAGTTCAACTTCAAATACCAGTGTTGAATTTGCAGGGATAGTACCGGTATCACGATCGCCATAAGCAAGATTTGCAGGGATAACAAACTTGTACTTAGAACCCACAGGCATCAACTGAACGCCTTCAGTCCAACCTGGAATAACGCGGTTCAGTGGGAAAGTAGCTGGCTCGCCACGTGCAACAGAGCTATCGAATTCAGTGCCGTCAGTCAATGTGCCCACGTAGTGAACTTTAACAGTATCTTCAGCAACAGGCTTGTCACCCGTACCTTCAGTGATCACTTCGTACTGTAGACCAGAGTCTGTCGTCACAACGCCTTCTTTAGCCTTGTTCGCATCGAGAAAAGCTTGGCTTTCAGCTGACGCTTTCTCAGCCAATACTAGCGCTTGTGCTTGACGCTTTTCATTTAGCTTCTCGTCAAGCGTTTGCAAAATTGTTTGCATCTCTTCTTGAGTCAGCTTTAACTCGTCGTTCAGGCCTTCGCTAAAACCAGTAACGATTAGACTTCTATCCACATTTAGACCAAGCTCTTCTTGCTCTTTAATGTGACCTGCCATGTAAGTACCAATAGACGCACCAACGCTGTAAGCTTCTTTTTGCGCTTCAGTTTTTAATTCTACAGGAGCTGTCGCAGCTGCTTGCTCTTGATTACAAGCAGTTAGACCAACTACGGCCAAAGCCACTAGTGAATATTTATAAATCGATTTCATGAAAGCTTCCTCAGCATTTACACGTGGTTACACAAACCTAATACTTTTATTTAGGCGAACCACTTTATACTAGTTAAATAGGTTATTCCAATCTGATTAATCAAATGCTTATCAACTGAAATTAAACGTACTTTTTCAATACATATTATGACAGTAGCGATGATTACGGTTTTGACCTACTAACTTAGCAATGATTATCTTATTAGTCATCTAACAGACAACAGAAATCAGCGTGAGTTCATTCACTTTGCCATACTAAACACGCTTTTATCAGCTTTCATTCAGCTTGCTGACTATTATTGACTTTGCGCCTAGTGCTTTTAAAAAGCGAGTTTCCATAAACCTAGGCAGGCGTTGTATACTCATACTCACCAATAGGATCGCCCATTGATCCTTATGTTCCATTAAGCGGTGCACTCACATAATGAGCTCACCCTATCCATCAGAGGTCAATTTGGATAATTTAGAAAGCCGTGTCGAAGAATTAGAAATGAAGATTGCGTTTCAAGATGGCACCATTGAAGAGCTAGATCAGCAAGTTATCAAACTGAACCAAGCACTTGCCATACAACAAGAGCAACTTAAGCTCTTAATCAGCAAATTTCAGTCGGTTGAGCCGAGCAATATGGCAAGTCAAGCAGACGAAACACCACCACCTCACTATTAACCGCCACACCTTTATAATGAGTCGTGTTAATCAAAGCGTAAATAGTACAAGATATCGAGTACTATTTACGCATAGGTTTACAGTATTCATGTTACGTTCAGCTTTCAAACGCTATAAAAGCCTTGATATAACCATGAAATATTGTAAGTTTTTATAGATACACTCTTGAGTAAACTTTTATCAACCTATAATGAATTGAAACACTCGGCTGATCCAATAAGGCTAAGAGCCTGTCGGCCTAACACTGTTAGCACTCAAGGAAGGCGATGCAACTAACGCAAATCAAAGAGAACCGAGAATGAGACGTTTGCTACTGCTGGCTACAATAATGCTCAGTCTAAGTGGCTGCGCGTTTAACAGTATCTTTATTAATTACCCTTCTCAAATTGCCCCAGTTAAGGCTCAGCTAAACTCGCCGACGCCGCAAAATGCAGCCAAAATAGTCGAATCTGAAACTAATGGTGCCGATGGACTCCTCTATGCGCAGGAGGCTGGACGAAGTGCACAGATTGCAGGCAACTTTGAGGCCAGTAAAAAATACTACCAGCAAGCCGTATCGGCCTATAAAGCTTTCGATGATAAAGCCAAACTCAGCCTTAGTGACGCAGGCGCCACTGCCAGCAGCCTACTAATCAACGATAACGTTATCCCGTACCGCGGCCCCGGATACGAACGTATCATGCTGCATCAGTATCAGGCCCTTAATTATCTATTTGCTGGCGATCCACAAGGCGCATTAGTCGAAGTTCGCCGCAGTAACGAGCTACAAAGCCAAGAGCAAAAGCGCTACCAAAAATCGAATAAGTCAGTGCAAGCTATGGCCAACGGCACCATTGACGCTGAAATGGACAAGCTCAGCAAGGCCGCAGGCACAACCACCAGCTCATTCTTAAATGCCTACAGCTACTACACAACGGGCATGTTACATGAGATTTTAGGTGAGCCGAATGACGCCTATATCGATTACCGCAAAGCTGCGCAGATCTCGCCTAACAATCCATACCTGCAAAAAGACTTAGTCAGGCTAGCCAAACAGTTATCAATGCCGCAGTACGAAGAGTTTAAGAAGCGTTGGGGTGATGCTATAGAGCCTAAGAAAGGCGAAGGCCAGGTCATCATCATGCTAGAGCGTGGTTTCGTCCCTGAAAAGCAAAGCTTCACCGTGCCTTTTACCATTAACGGTAATTGGCAAACCGCGTCGTTGGCAACCTATTACCCCAATAGACAACATGTCAGACCGGGGCAGATCCAAGGCTTAGGCACAGTACTTAAAACGGCACCGATTGCCAATATCGATGCCCTGGCCATCAATGCATTAAAAGAAGAGTTACCGGCAGCCCTCGTTAGGCAAGCGGCACGTATCTATGCTAAATCAGAGATGGCGCAGAGCGTTGAAAGTAAAACAAAAAAACGAAACAATGATATCGATTATGCCTCTATCGCCATGCAGATTTTTAACGTGGTTTCAGAGCAAGCCGATAGACGCAGTTGGCTTACGCTACCTCAGCAGGCACAAATAGCTCGTGCATACGTAAAACCAGGAAAATATTCATTAATGCTGGACAATGATCCGGCTGACCCCATTGAAGTTAAGAGCGGACGTACTA
Organism: Shewanella sp. 0m-8; assembly: GCF_052977265.1. Taxonomy (NCBI): domain Bacteria; kingdom Pseudomonadati; phylum Pseudomonadota; class Gammaproteobacteria; order Alteromonadales; family Shewanellaceae; genus Shewanella; species Shewanella sp. 0m-8. Next base: position 114,429 of record NZ_JBRIMB010000002.1, read on the forward strand.
CCTTAGTCTGGATAATTGACACTGGTAATTACACCCGTTTTTATTCAATAATCATTTAGCAATCACTTGTATGGAACTTACTATGAAACATTTAAAAGTCGTTTTTATTCTTGCAGCAGTAATAGGTTTATCAGCCTGCCAATCAAAAGTTGAATACGGTGATGCCACAGAAGTGGAAACCGTTAACGAAAACTTTGGCTCTACCGATCTACAGGCTATCGCCGCTAAGATGGTCGATAGCATGCTGACCTTCCCACCCGTTGTTGCCATGACAGCCAATGACCGCCCAATCATCTTCGTCGATAAAATTAAAAATAAAACCTCTGAGCACATCGATACCGAATCTGTTACCGATTCAATCAGCAATAAGCTACTTCGTTCTGGTAAGTTCCGCTTTATCGACATGACAAAAGTGGACTCAGTACGTAAGCAGCTAGACTACCAAAACAATTCAGGCATGGTTGATCCATCGACTGCGATTAACTTCGGTCGTCAAATTGGTGCTCAGTACATGCTATACGGCAACCTATCTAGCATCGTGAAGCAAGATGGTAGCACTAAAGATGTTTACTACAAGATGACCATGCGTTTAATGGACTTGGAAACGGGTCTTATCGAATGGTCTGACGAAAAAGAAATTCGTAAGGTTAAGTCTAAGTCTTTCTTAGGACTATAATTCTTTAACGAATTTTCTCGTCATAAATAAGCCAGCATCACGCTGGCTTTTTTATTGGCAAAAATTGAAGCGCGTTAATACTTCTTCGCTAACTAGAAATAAGGTAACTTATGGCCTTGCTGCTAGGATTAGACTGCAATTGCGTCACCAGCAGAGACTCTATTTAAAAAATAATAAACGCTAAGGGTCATTAGCTTTGATATTAAGGATGCTGTTTTGAAGTTGCTGCATATCGGTTTAACCGCTTTATTTTGTTCTGTGATTGCCGGAAATGCCAGCAGTAAACAAGTCAATATCCCGCGGGATAATACGCCCTACATCAGCCAAGAGGTTGCTGCGCAGCGCTCTGCTGTCATATCTGATGTGCATTATGATCTCGATTTCACCTTAACCGATCAGCAAAGCTTTAGCGCTACAAGCAAAGTGAGTTTTGAGCTTAGCGATACAGATCAACCGCTGAGCTTAGATCTCAACCAAGCAACCATTAACAGCTTCATTATTAATGGTACTAAGGTCTACCCCAACTATAACAACAGCTACATCAGCCTAAATCCACGCTTACTCAACAGCGGTAGCAACACCATTGAAGTGGCATTCACGCGAGATTACAGCAGTAATGGCGAAGGCCTGCACCGCTTTGTCGACCCTGTCGATGGTCAGGTCTACCTCTATTCTCATTTTGAGCCCGCTGCTGCCCAGCAGATGTTTGCCGTTTTCGACCAGCCCGATCTTAAAGCCCGTTACACCTTAGCGGTGACAGCTCCAAAAGAGTGGACGGTGATCAGTGCGATGAGAGAAACCTCAGTTAGCGACCAAGGAAAGCTGCGCCGCTGGCTATTTCCAGAGTCTCCTAAACTTAGCCCCTATAACTTCTCCATGCACGCAGGCCCTTATCACGAATGGCAAGATAACTCAGGCAAGTATCCACTGCGCTTATTTGCTCGACAATCAGTGGCCAAACAAGTTGATGAAAAAGACTGGTTTACCTATACCCAGCAGGGACTCACTTTCTTTGATAACTACTTTGGGATCCCGTATCCATTTAAAAAATACGATCAAGTTTTAGTGCCAGATTTTCTTTATGGTGCAATGGAAAACGCCGCAGCAATTACCTTTAGTGAAAGTCGTTTTCTCACCGATGGTGAAATGAGCCGCGTGCAACAACAACGGCTAGCCAGCGTGATCATGCACGAAATGGCCCATCAATGGTTTGGTAATCTGGTCACCATGAAATGGTGGAACGGTTTATGGCTAAATGAAAGCTTTGCCTCATTTATGGGGACACTTGCCACCAGCCAAGCCACAGAATTTAGCCATGCCTGGCGCAGCTTTTACGCCAAAAACAAACAGAGTGCTTATCATCAAGATAGCTCTGCCAGCACCCACCCTATAGAAGTGCCCGTTGCATCGAGCCAAAACGCCTTCGATAATATCGACGCTATCACCTACTCCAAAGGCGCATCGACACTTAAGCAGCTCAACTACTTGTTAGGGGAAAAAACGTTCCAACAAGGGGTTCAACATTACTTAACTCAGTTCAGCTATCAAAATGCTGAGTTAAAAGACTTTATTACCAGCCTTGAACTGGCCGCTAAACGCGATCTTAGCCAATGGAGCCAAGATTGGTTGAATCATGCGGGAGTCAACACCCTGCAAGCTGAGTTTAGCTGCAACAATGGCCGCATTAGCCGTTTTAGCCTAAAACAAACGGCTCCGAGTGGATTACCCACCTTAAGAGAGCAAAAAGTGCTGCTTGGTCTATTTACCCAGGGCCGAGACCGCTTACACCACAACATTAGTGTTCCCGTGATCTACAGCGGTGAAACCACAGAGGTTAAACAGGTCATCGGCCTGCACTGCCCAGCTCTAGTTTATCCCAACTATCAAGACTGGGGCTTTGTCAAAGTCAGTCTTGATAAAACATCATTTAACACTTCGCGCACGAACTTATCATCCGTAGATGACCCATTACTTCGATCCATGTTGTGGCAAAGCCTATGGGACAGTGTTGAAAACGGCGACTTATCGCTAAAAGACTACATGGGCACGGTGCTCATCAACTTACCCGGCGAACGCGACCTGATCATCTTAGATCAAGTGTTAACAAGTCTGTCTGATACCCGAGTTTATCTTGATAAAATGGAGCCTAGCCACCAGCACTACGCCAAGATGGCCATACGAGCGATTGAACAGATGAGTCTGCGTAAAGTGATGGTCAATACAGGCAATCATGATATTCAGCGGCGCTGGCTTGATACCTACATCGAATTTAGCCGCAGCAACAGTGCCTTAAATCATATCGATTCACTATTAAAGCAAACCGCTAATATTAAAGGCATAAAGATAGACCAAGATCTTCGCTGGAAAATGGTCATCCACCTCAATCGCTATGGGCACCGTAACGCAGGCTATTGGCTCAACAAAGAACGCTCTGCCGATAACTCTGATAGCGGCCAAAAATCGGCAATCGCCGCAGAGGTCATTCGTCCAGAACCGGGGAGCAAGCAGCTATGGTTAAGCCGCACGCAAGGTGTTACCAACCTGCCTTTTGCTAAGGTGCGCAACGTTATGCAAAACCTATATCCAAGTGAGCAGAAACGCCTTAGCGCCACGACCGCAGAGCAGCGCTTAAGCGCACTTATAAAGCTCGACGTAAATAAAGGCCCAGTGTTTATGCGAAGCTATAGCGAGACACTGATCCCACAAGATTGTAGCTACGGCAATGTTGTCACATTAAAGCAGATTATCGAGTCTGAAACGTTACTGTCGGCGCTCGCTGTGCGGGCATTAAAAGATGCGGTGCAGCAAGAACAAACCTGTTTACGGATCAAAACTAAGTTAGCGTTGGACGGGAAATAAGGTTCTAGGGAAAGCTAAGACCAATCAGTATAAGACGATAAAAGCCGGAAAAGCCAAACGAAATCCAAGGCTAAGATGTAACGCTGATGGCTGCTATACCTAGGACCTGCTCTTCCAAAGTCCAAATCATACTAAGTCCTCTTTTAGCACTATAATTGAGTTGCACTATTACTCATCAAGGAGCGACATATGGGGCCCTTTACGGTTGCCGCGCTAGCTATTATAGGTGTTTTTTCTTTCGCCGCATTTAAGGAATACAACAAAAATAAAGGGCGGGTCGAACTCGATGAATTAACGATCGTTAAAGCCGAACTTATCGAGCTTAAAGAGCGAGTTGTCACCCTAGAAAAGATTGTCACCGATAAGTCTTATCAACTTAAAGATGAGATAGATAAGCTTTAGGTTTAGGAAAAGCAGGAGAATAAAGTCCTAGGTCCTAGGTCCTAGGAAAATGCTAAGACGGGATAAGCAGGAAAAACAAAAAAACCATCTATCCAGCTCAGCGAGTAACACTTTTGCCCTTTTTTACTCCTAGAACCTGCTTTCCTAAGGCCTTTTTTATAATGTAGGTCGGCATTTATGCCGTCATCTTTGATGGGCTAAAGCCCAACCTACATTAAAAAACACAATACCCTCTTTTGATTTTATAGCAGGACGAAGTCCACTCTCAACGCAAACCGTGCTAGGTGCTAGGTGCTAGGTGCTAGGAAAGTAAAAAATGGGAAAAACGGCAAAGCAAAAGATAACAGCTTGGCTTTTGCTGTACCTAGCAGGGCGAAGCCCGTCCTCGCAGCGAAGCGCCCTAGGATCTAGGTCCTTCTTTTAAAATAACAAAGCCACCTGTCGGTGGCTTTTTACTACTTATTCAAGCTAATGCAGCTCAGTTCAGTCCTGCTCAAGCTCTAGTGAACTGACACTGAAACAAGCTTAAACGAATAGGTGTTTAATGTTCTTTAAGTCACCCTTGCCTTCGGCAAGTTCTTCTGCCGACAGACCAGAGACTTCATGCGGGAATACCAACCATTCATCTGACTCATGAATGAAGTAGTCAGGCTTTAAAGGTACGGCGGTATTTTGAGGCTTATAGTATGGGCAGGCAATACGCACATCTTTTGGCATATTTAAGCGCATAAGGTCGCTCAAGTTTTCCATTAGTGCATGGATACTACGACCCGAATCAAACACATCATCAACAATCAATAGGCCATCACCGGCATTAGCGTTTTCTACAATGTAATGTAGGCCGTGCACCTTGATCTGCTTACTCTGCTTATTAATGCCATAGTAAGATGAAGTACGTACAGCAATATGGTCAGTTTCAACTTCCTTGAAATCGAAAAACTCTTGCACCGCAATACCGATTGGAGCACCACCACGCCAAATACCCACGATGAACTGTGGACGGAAGCCACTCTCGTAAACTTGTGCCGCTAAGCGAAAAGAATCTTCTAGCAACTCTTGCGCAGTAATAAAGCATTTCTCTGACATCTTACCGTCCCCATCTTGTTATTAATATCTAAATTAGGTCTTATACCTTTCATAACATCAATTGATCTATTTACAGCAACACTCTGACGAGGAGAGTTACAAATTAGATTATAAAAACAATAAGTTAATTTAAATAGTGTATTTCCACTAACTCACTGTCATCCAATAAGAATAGATCAAAAGTAGTTTAGCTGATTAGTACAAAAAGGCAGGTGATGACATCTATTCCAAGATCTGGAATGGGGCCTGTTAATCGTCAAAACGAATTAACCGCTCAAAGTCTAAGCACCCACCGGATTTTGGAGGCAAATTTTATACTAAATTAATCTGTATTGCTGCAAAAAAGCAGAAAACTTATATCGTTATCACTAAAAAAGGCCACCTTAAAAGGTTGGCCTTTTGTTTATCATTACAATTAAGACTCAATCAAATGCGAATGTTGACAGACTGAGCTCATAACGATTAACACCTTATCGCGTTAATGCTCAGCTCTGTTAAGCGTTAACCACTTCAAGTGCATGGCTACCCGCTTTCGTTACCATAGAGAAGTTTCGCTCGGTGTCTTCTGTAAAGTCGCGAGTATAGATCGTATCCACATAACGCCAATCGCTACGCACCTCTTCATGAGTAAAGGTCAGGGTCATTAAGCCTCGATTCATTAGATTCGCATAAGCAAGGTTATCGACTAAATCGATAATCGCCGCTTCAGTCGCTGGAATATCTTTAGCATCGATGCCAAGGTAATACTCAAGCCCAGGTGACGATACAGAACTTGTCGCGAACTCAACCCCCACACCATCTCCAGCGGCATCTTTTAGCTCATTCGCCCAGGCATTATGAGTATCACCAGCTATCACCACTAGGTTTTTGGCTTGTGACTTCGCGGTCGCCAAAATAACTTCACGCTCATAGGCATAACCGTCCCATGCATCGAGGTTATAAGGGATTGATGGCAGCTGTAACAGTGCCATCGCCTGCGGCGTTAACTTATCGCCGTAAAAGGCTAAGTACTTCAACTCATCTTCAGTCAGAGTCGGATCGCCCGCCGCTTTTCTGGCTGCAAACTGGGCTAATGCGGCTAACTGACCAAACTCAGGAATAGACAACTGCTGAGTCGCAATCGCCGCAGGTAGCATCATCTTCCCCATCAATACCTGTTGCCCCAAGACCTGCCATGTGGCCGTCGACGTCAGTAGCGCCGTTTGCAGCCAAGCCTGCTGTTCTTGGCCTAGCATAGTTCGATTTGTATCTGTGATATCTGCCATAAAGCGTGCGCTATCTAAGCCACCAGCACCATTCATATATTCAACGTAATCGAGCGGTTTATCACGGCCTATCAGGCGCGTATCTAGCATATGTAAATCGACTAAGTCGCCAAACTGGAATGAGCGGTAGATCTCTTCATGATTGCCTTCTCGCCACGGACGAATAGGCAGCCACTCGAAATAGGCTTGCAATGCCGCCTCTTTGCGCGCATCGAAATCCCCTTCGCCATCATTGTGATTTTCAGCGCCGTCACGCCAGCTATCATTCGCCACTTCATGGTCATCCCACACCGTAATAAACGGCGTTTTACCATGCAGCTTTTGCAAGCTAATATCACTACGGTATTGGCCATAACGAGTGCGATAGTCAGACAGACTCATAAGCTCGCCTTCAGGTAAGACTTCGCGTCCTAATGCCGCTTCGCGCTCGCTAGCATATTCACCACGGGCATACTCGTAAATGTAATCGCCAAGATGAATAACCGCATCAAGATCATCCATTCTTGAAGCCATCTCGTAGACATTAAAATAACCAGCTGGGAAGTTGGCGCAAGACACCACGGCAAACTTAGCACTATCGATAGCGCCCTGTGGTAAGGTTTTAGTCATTCCTGCTTGTGAAGTTTTATTGCCGGTTTTAAAGCGGTAAAAATACTGAGTACCAGCCTCGAGCCCCATGGCGTCGACCTTAACCGTATAGTCTCTATCGCTGTTAGTGATGGTTTCGCCATTACTCACTAACTGGGTAAATGCGGCATCGGTCGCCACCTCCCACGACACCTTAATGTCACCATCACTTTCTGGCGTAACGCGGGTCCAAAGTATCACCGCATCATGGCTAGGATCGCCACTAGCAAGGCCATGGAGAAACTCGGCATAGATGTCATTGTCATCATCGCTGCTACAGCCCATCAGGCCATAAGATACAACTGCAGCGCCCACACCTTTAGCAGACATGGCTAAAAAATATCTACGAGTAACTGGTCGTTTCATTGTTATTATTCCTTTAATATTACGTTCTAGTTCTACTTATGTGGTACGAGGTCTAATCAGATGGAATGCTAAAGCACCACCATGACACGAAGAAGACAAAGATGTAAACCGATTGTTAAATATCAATTAATTTAATCGGCAGGTTATTGCTGTCAGCAAAGCATCAAAAAAATTTAGTGGTCTTCCACCTAAAAAGAACAAAGGATAATGTGTAGGGCTATTTCAGTATTGGCAGTATTAATTACGTTACTTAGCGGCTGTAGCAGCACAGAGCAAAGCGTGATCTTTGACGAGTTAGAGCAAAGAGGTGGTGTTATCTACTATCAAGACGCTCTCTATACTGGGATATTTTTAGATAAGGACAGCCAGCAAAGAGTTAGGGCTAAAGGTTACCTTATCGACGGTCTACTCCAAGGAGAAGTCATAAGCTATGACATCTATGCCAGAGTAACAAGAACCGAACACTTTAAAGATGGCAAACCGCATGGGATCATAACCAAGTTTTATGAAGATGGCACAGTAGAAGAACAAGGCCAATTTGAGGCGGGCGAAGCAGTCGGGAAATGGCTGCTTTATTATGAAAGTGGCGCCTTAGCTCGTGAATCTTTTCACAAAAATGACCGACCTACTGGACAGTGGACATATTTTAATGAAGATGGAAAAATCAAAGAAACACGAGTCTATAAAGACGGTCAGTGGATAGAATAATACCAATAAGTATAAAGATTTGGTCGCTCAGCGAGAATTTAGCGGTTCTGATGCAAGGCAACGAGTGAAGAGCATAGTTGTTCTACGGTTTAGCTCGTTAACACAGCAGCTGAGCCGCTAAAACTCGCCATTCTGGAGCGTTTTTGGCTGCCTACTTCAGCGTTGAACAGCTTTACAAGGGAATAGCCATTCTTACAGCTATTCGCCTTGAATTAGTTTGCCAAAAACCGCTCTGAGTAGATCAACTTCTTATACTGATTGGTATAACATCTCTACAAAGCCAGCTTTAGCATTAGCGCCTAATGCGTAAGGTGCAAATAACCGGCGCGTGGTCGCTACTTTGGCTATCACGCTCAAAGCTTGGGTTCACTAAGTGCCTGTCTTCGGTGTGATAGTCACAAACTTCGGCAACACTATTATCAAAGCTTGGGTCAAAGTCTGCCGAAAGTAATATGTAATCCAGCACATTACCTGTAGCGCCGTAGTAATGAGTCGGCGCTCTCGATGCCCGTGCTTTAGCCAGCATTAACTCTTCCTCTACAGCGACATCAACAAGACTTTTATCTGCAGTCTCCACGCCAAATAGATCCTGCAAACCTTGTTGAAACAGTTTGTAAGCATCCGTCAGCGGGAAATTCGCTAGCTCGCCCAGCCCCTCTTTTTCAAAACGTAGTTCGCGGTTAGTTAATGGCGATAATACCGAGCTTGTGAGCTCTTCATTAAAATCGCCCATTAACACCATTGGCTGATTGGTCTCAATCCGTCTTTGTAGCATGGCATGCAACAGTAACGCTGCTTCACTGCCTCGCTGAATGCTCGATGCCCACTGACCTAGACTGTTACGCCCTAATAACTCACCAAAGTTAACCAAAGGTGCGCTAGAGCCAGCCTTCTGCAGTGAAAGCTTAGGTTCTGAAAGTTTTGGTTCTGAAAGTTTTGGTTCTGAAAATTTTGGCTGGGGCAATTCATCCAGGTGCGGGCGCTTAGATTTAAAGTGCACCACGTAAATGTCGCAAAGGCCAATCTGCGGCAACTGCACTGTCGCGCGAAGGGGTTTACGGCTAAATGCAAAGTTAGGGGTTAGCCCAAGCGCATGAATATACTCAGGCTCAGCTTCAATCGCGGTCACTTCTGTGAAAGGATATTTTGAGGCAAGAGCGACAACCGGATCGCGGCAAATATAATCGTCAATCACGGTTGGTTCACCCACTGTGGCAAAATGCGCATAGCCCACAGCTCGCATCTGCTCAGCCAAGGCTTGAGCCGAAAACACCTCTTGCAAGCCAATAATATCGGGCTGATGCTGCGCTAAAAACTCAGCTAACCAGCCCTGCTTTTTATGCCATTGTTCTTTGCTATAGATATTCTCAAAATCGTAATAAGCCAAAGGTGGCTCAATATAATTAAACAGGTTAAAGCTGGCGAGTTTGAGCCTGTTACTCATATTACTTGACCTACTCTTTGACATTGGGTTTTGTACCTAAAAATTACGTTATTTATCTGAGACACCCTCTATTTAACGGTTTTTTTATCGCCTTTTAGCTTCATAAACAGTTCCATCAGCAATACCGCTAACGCGCCAGCGATGACACCAAAAATCGCGTTTAAAATACTTGGTGTGATGAAGGCAACCACAGGTCCTACAAATTCAAAAGCCGCGATCCACTGCGCCGCATGAGTGATCTGCCCACCCACCCAATGCCAGCCATGGGTTAAGATCCCGCCGCCCACCATAAACATGGCAATAGTGCCGACAACCGATAAGGTTTTCATTAAGTAAGGGGCTGAATTTAATAACATCATGCCAAAGCGACGCTTAAAGCGTGCCCATACCCCCTCGCCAGGACGCTGACTTAAATAAAGCCCCGCATCATCGAGCTTAACAATCCCAGCCACTAAACCATAAACACCAATGGTCATAACTATCGCGATAAAGCTCAAGGTGAAAAACTGCGTACTTAGACTCTTTTCAGCCACAATACCTAAAGTAATCGCAATAATTTCGGCAGATAACACAAAGTCAGTGCGTATCGCGCCCTTAACCTTATTGGCTTCATATTCCTTGAGATCGACAATCTCCTCTGCACTTGCCTCGGCTTCATCTATTTGATGGTGTTTTTTGGCGTGATAGCTGTGGTAAATTTTTTCGAAACCTTCATAGCAAAGGTACAGACCGCCAAACATAAGCAGCGGAGTAACAGCCCACGGAATAAACGCACTGATCAGCATCGCCGCTGGCACTAAGATACACTTGTTTTTAAACGAGCCGACTGCCACAGCCCAAACAACCGGTAGCTCCCGGTCGGCACTCACGCCTGTCACCTGCTGTGCATTTAGTGCCAGGTCATCACCAAGCACACCAGCCGTTTTGCGGGCTGCAATTTTACTCATTGCGGCGACATCATCTAAAATCGTCGCGATATCATCTAACAAGGTTAATAAACTCGCCCCTGCCATATCGACTCCTTTAATTACCCAAGACACTCCAAGAATGCCAAAATTCCGTCTAATACCAATCTAAATCACACTCATACTCATACTATAGCGGCTATTGTGAATAAGCTCATGACAATAAACTGTTAACTGCATCGAAAACTGCCGTTTTATCCACGGCAAATAAACGCCTTACCAATTATGCGTCACTTTTAAAGTAAATTTCAGGCACGTTCAGTGGCTTAAACGAGTATACTATCAGCAATATTTTTAACCTTTTCTTTAACATTTTCTTTAACAAGGGATTTCATAATGACTCAAGATGAAATGAAAAAAGCCGCCGGATGGGCAGCACTACAGTATGTAGAGAAAGACAGTATTGTTGGTGTAGGTACTGGCTCAACGGTTAATCACTTTATCGATGCACTCGCCACCATGAAGTATGATATCCAAGGTGCGGTATCAAGCTCTGAAGCATCAACAGAGAAAATGAAAGCCTTAGGCATTGAGGTTTTTGATCTTAACAGTGTTAATGAGCTATCTGTATACGTTGACGGTGCAGATGAAATCAACAGCCAAATGCACATGATCAAAGGCGGTGGCGCTGCGCTGACTCGTGAGAAAATTGTAGCAGCAGTTGCTGAAAGGTTTATCTGCATTGTTGATAACACTAAGCAAGTTAGTATCTTAGGTGAGTTCCCACTGCCAGTCGAAGTGATCCCTATGGCACGTTCATACGTGGCTCGCCAAATTGTTAAGCTTGGCGGCGATCCTGTTTACCGCGAAGGCTGTGTGACCGATAACGGTAACATCATCTTAGATGTATACAACATGAAGATCATGAAGCCAACTGAGTTAGAACAGCAAATCGACGGTATTGTTGGTGTTGTCACTAACGGTCTATTCGCTAAGCGCCCTGCAGACGTATTGCTAGTCGGCACCCCTGAGGGCGTTAAAACCGTTACTTACTAACGGTTATATTAATACCTGAGGCATCAATACTTGGAACATTAATATCAACGATATTAATGTTCCAGACATGCAGCCCAGTTTAAAGCCACTCGATTGAGTGGCTTTTTTTCATTCTTAAACCGACATCAATCGCAACTCTATTAGCTAGCCTGCATGGCGCTTGGCTCGGTATTTATGCCTTAGAGCCGGTAACGCCTCAAGTGAGCACAGCAGTAATCCGGTCCAGATCAGCGCCAAGCTCATCGCTTTTATTTGGACAAAATACTCGTTAAACACCATAAAAAAACGAAAAATCAGCAAGCGCATAGCCTTTAAATGAAAGCGTAGCATGGGTAGCTGTTGAGGGTTGCAAAGAAAATTTACAAGAATGGATAGAAAATTAGAGTGGGACTATTGTCGCATTTCAGCGGCAATAAAGCGTGATATATCATCCTATTTACCTGATTAACTCAAAGTAGTCATATATCATTCCAACACTTTATTGTTCGCCTGCAACGAACAGTGATAGGTTAGAACAGTCTCTTACAAAGAGAGCAACACGGAAGATTTTATTTAAAGAAATCACTTAAAGGAGTAAACAGTGAAGCAGATTATTATTGGGCTCAGTATCGTCCTAGCAACAGCATTTACATCGACACAAGTGTCAGCCCACACCTATGAAGGTAATTGGTATTTTGTTGAGGGTGAATACAAAAAACCAGATGGCACCATTCTCAAAGCCGACAACAGCACTTTAGTCGCAGTCAAATCAATCAAGGGCGATATCTTCTCGCTAACCAACACCGAAGACGGCGTGTTTCTAGGTTACCTAGCAGGTGATTTCATAGTCGATGGCGACAACTACACCGAAGCGGTAAAAACCGGCACTCGCGCCAAGCACCACGGTAAAAACTACCACTTTAAAGGCTGGCTAGAAACCCGTGAAGAGAATGGCAAAACAGTCACCTACTGGCACCATGAAGGCGAAGTAGAAGGCATCAAAGAATACGAAGTATGGCGCAAGCTGCTCTAACCTATTCGCCGCGAGAGATATTAGATTTTATCTGAGCAAGCTAAAAGCTTGCTCTATTAGATGGTAAAGCCGCGTTGTTAAGCGTGTGCAATTTAGCCCTCTGACTCCATTAACAAGCTGTTGCGACTCAAGCCAGCCCATACAACATCATGTGCTTTTTATAGCCACTAATTTAGTGATGACCTCGGCGTAATGCAGAACTTATAGATGCCACAACTCCCCATCGAAGTTGCCGAAGTACGCAGATGAAAATGCCGTAGAACCATCATGGATGATGGTTCAGGCTCGGGGGGACATGGATGTCCCATCTGAGCCGTTAGGCGATTTTTATTGGAGTATGAGGCCCGTATTCAACGCATGTAACTTCGTCGGGGCGTCATGGTGGATGCAAGGAGGATAAGGACGAGCAGTCCTCCTTGCCCGGGTGTGGGATGGAATCCCACGACTTTAGTTGTTAGACGCAGTCTAACTCAGCCTTAAATAATTAAATTAAATCATTAATCCGTGATTTACCAAATCAATTACATAAATGCCAACAACGGTGAGATACACAACAAAACACCCGTCACAATAATCAGGTTAGTTGCCCAGCCCTTATATTTGTTCAAGTGTGGCACCTTGTACACCAAGTAAGCCGGAATTAAACAACCCACCAAACCAAAAATTGGGCTACAAATAGAGGTGAATGAAAGGATTGGCGCGTTTAACGCAATTGCAGACCAAGCCAGTAAAATAATGAACACAGTGATTAATTTATTCACTAGCTCTTTATTAATCTGTGACTCTTTACGGCTACGCAGTAGCACGTTCATCGCTAAACCGCGGCAAGCCTCTTGAAACGCTAAGAACACACCAAAGAATGATGTAACCACCGCAAAGATGTTAATCACAATACCGGTCACTGTCGCCCATGACCCAGGGAAGTACTGCGCAATAATCGCCAGTGCTGAGATATTTTGATTCATCGCCTCAGTTGCTTGCGCTTGGCTAATGGCAAAAGTAAACGATATCGCAAAGAAGAACACCACGACAAACAGAATAGAGAAAGCAATTTTCATTGCGCGCTCAGCCTTGTAACGTGCGACCTCAATCGATTTTTCGTGTGAGCGATATGAGATCACCATTGGGCTTAACGACTGGATAAACAGAATAGAGGTTAAGGTAAATGGCAGGGTAATAATGGCATTTTTCAGCATTGGGCCAAACTCACCCATGCTTGGAATATTCGCCATATCCCAACGAGCCATCAGTAACACAGCCATTACCGCCACCAGTGTCAGCACGGTCACCGCCATAAAACCTGACAGTTTAAATAGCAGCTTTTCGCCTTTTGAGCCGATAAAGGCTAGTACGCAGATTAAGCCTAAACCGTAGAATACGTTGTCACTTAGCTTGCCCTCTGTTACGCCAAATGAATGCAGGTAAGAGGCACTGTCGTTAGTCACGGCTAACGAATAAACCAGCACCCAAATAACCAACATCAAGAAGTACAGCACACCTAATGCAATACCCCAGTTTTTGCCAAGATAGTTTTCAATCACGCCTGGATAATCGGTACACTTTTTTGACTCAGCTAAGGTATTAATGAATAACTTTTGGAATAAATACATTGCTGGGTAGCCAATGATAGATGACAGCAAAAATACCCATAATCCCATTACGCCAACCTGAACAGGTAAAAATACAATACCGGCACCGATAGCCATACCTATGCTCATCACTATCCAGCCAAGGTCAACACTGTCAAACTTGGTTGCTTGCTGCCATTCGGCCTTAGTCATATTGGCGCGTTGGTGTAGGGGTTGCGCTTGAATATCACCACTTGGTGTGCCTTGAATTACTTCACTCATTAGTCAATTCCATTAAATTTGGCCATAGCCACTGACATGAAAAAATTATAATTATGTTTATAGGAAAACAGCATTTTTATAGTGTTTACTTGGCCTGAGCATACCCAAGGATGGAGAGAATATTTTTATTTAAATTCATCGCTATTGGCGTCGATTTAGCAAAAAATACTCTCAATCTAGCGATTTTTTCACATCGTTTTTTCGTACTGATCCAGATCAAGAGTTAATCACTTTTAAACGCTCAATAGTTTGATGTCCTTCACCTTATTAGTCATTAATCATCCGCTAACAAGCCTTTAAAAGTGTGATTTATTTCAATGTTTTAGATTTTAACTTAGAGAGGTGTGGCGCACATTTCTCGAATTAAAGTGATAACCACAACTAAATTAAATCGATGTGTGAGCTAAATCACTAGCCAGCAAACCATATAAATAAGTATAAAAATCAACCTACTAGATGAGTATTTAGTCTGATTATTTAAAGCGAGAGAGAGTTTGAGGCCCGTAGATGACGAAATGCTGACTTGATGAGCAGTTCAATCTATAGGGATAACATGTACAGATAAATAATCAAAAACAGAGAAGTTGAAAGGGAAAGAGAAAATCTTACGAGTGCTGCTAGCAATGATTGAGGTGAGCATTCTCTTGAAACTAGCGGTCTTAAAAATAGCCATCTTGAAAATGGCTTTCGTGTGTTGCTTTATCGCATAGAGAAACTAAAAAGCCAAATCGGCATTCTTAATTAAGAACCGATTTGGCTTGAATTTTTTACTTTAAGTTTAAGCTTCAGGCTTATGCTTTAGGTTTATGCTTTAAGCTTGAGCTTATTGATAAGGGCTATTGATAAGAGCCATTTCTAAGCGCTATTACTAAGCTTCATCGAATACTAGGCTTTATCAAAATCTTGTCTTATTTGTGCATCATAATCTCTAAGATTTGCACATCGGTTTGGGTCATAGAGCCATTGGCTAATGCTGCAAGATTTCGGATGGTTTGATCAACATCATCAGCAACTATACCTTCAGTGCCCGTTACCCGAATACCATCAATGGCCATTAAGGCAGATTTTACCGCAGCTCCTGCCGATGAAGACACTTTCATTGCACAGGCTGTCTTTGCACCATCACAAATAACACCACTCACATCACCAATCATGCTGCAAATGGCTGCACTGACTTGCTCAATCTCACCATCAAGCAAATAGGTTATACCTGCTGCGGCCCCCATAGCTGCAGTTGTTGCGCCGCATAAGGCTGAAAGCTTGTTTTGATAGCTTTTAATATAGATAGCCGTTAAGTGCGACAACATGAGTGCGCGGATGGTTTGCTCCTCAGTTGATTTAAGAAAATCTGCACTGACAACAACAGGCATGGTTGCCGCAATACCTTGGTTGCCAGAGCCTGAATTACTCATCGCAGGCATCATAGCGCCATCCATACGCGCATCAGACGCCCCAGCGGTACGAGTTAATACGTCGGTCAGTAAGCCACCAGATAATAGGCCTTTCTCTTGGTTTTTAACGAATGTCGCCCCAATTTTCAAACCATAATTACCACTTAGGCCTTCAATGGATAAAGCATCATTTAGGCTTTTAGCCTGCATAATAAAACGTATGTCATCCAAAGGTATATGCATGGAAAAATCATAAATATCTTGCAGTTTTGCCTCGGTAAACGGGTTAGTTTTATCGCTATTATCATTAACAGTCGCCACCTGTGGAACAGATAAACACTGCTTACCATTTATTTCTATCGCGACAACCTTGGTGTGGCTATCGGCAATGGTGACACTCGCCGTTTGCTGCTGATAATAAACCGTGACTTTGGCGTATAAGACATTAGCCACATCAGCGACACCGACTGTCACTTGATTGTTTTCAAGCATCAATTTAGCAACTTGAACGTCGCCATTGGTGAGATTTTTTAATACTTCAAGACCGGCATGACGTTCACCTGCTACCGCGCCAATTGCGGCCGCAATTGGCAGGCCAACCATCCCCGTACCCGGGATCCCCACACCCATGCCGTTTTTCATTAAGTTGGCAGAAACAGCAACCTCTAGCTTAATGCTACTGGCTTGGTCTTTTATCCCTAGCTCATCAATAGCAATTGCGGCAGCTAATGCCACAGAAATTGGCTCGGTACAGCCAAGGGCTGGGACGACATCGCGTTTAACTGCTTCAAGGAATAAAGGCCATAAGTGTTGTTTCATCGTTGTACTCACTTCTAGTAATCGACACTATTTGGAAAATAGTCATTGCAATCTTTGATTCATTGTAATGGATTAACTGAAGAATTATTTTTCCATTTTTTCTACCAACAAGGCAGAAAAGAGAAAGTTTTTCTATTAAAGTGCAATTGTAAACTATAAGAATGCTTAAATAAGCAACAGCAGATAATCTCAGTAAGGAATGACCTTGTGGTTGAAAAAGTAAAACTAGATAAAGTAGACCGACAGCTGCTCACCATGCTACAGCACGATGTCACCTTATCGCTTAACGAGTTAGCCAAAGCCGTTAATTTAACGACCACGCCTTGCTGGAAACGCTTAAAGCGTTTAGAAGAAGAGGGGGTTATTAACAAGCGAGTCGCCCTGCTCAACCCAAGTAAGATAGGCGTTGATTTCACCGCATTTGTGCAGGTTAAGACCTGTGACCACTCCCATGCTTGGTATGAGACATTTATTGAAGCGGTTTATGCCATGCCTGAAGTGATGGAGTTTTACCGCATGGCTGGGGAGTATGATTATATGATGCGGGTACAAGTTGAAGATATGGCGGCATTTGATCACTTTTATAAACGCTTGGTCAATCAAGTGGCAGGCTTAACCAATGTCACTTCAACCTTTGCGATGGAATCATTGAAATTCAGCACCGTTTTACCATTAAAGCCTGCGTAACTAGCGCTCATTGCCTACCCGCTTATTTAAACAAGTAAAGAGCCAGCCTTCGGAAGAAGGTGGTTCTCCTCTCAGTTGTGGCTCGGACTCACAGAAGGAATCTTTCCTACCGTGCTTTAGCAAGACGTCGTAAATATATCCCTATTGGCTCTGCTAAATCGTCCCTGATTTAGAAGCTTGCAAAGTACTTAAAGCAAACCTTCCATTAAACCCACTTAAGGTAAACCTACTCAAGACAAACCTACTCAAGGTAAACCTAATTAACGATACTGCCCTACAAAAGTTGAGGGTTAGGGCTAAAAACAAAAAGAATGCAACCAGTGCATCCTTTTTGTTCGGCTAGATAAGGGCAACTGCCTACTTAGGCTCTATCTGCTCAACCATCAGCTGCAAAGTCTGATTGCCTCTAAACTCATTCACATCAAGTTTGTACACCACCTGAGCATACTGAATCGTCGCATCGGGCCAGGTCTTCAAGTCCACATTAAACGCTATCGCATCGAGCATCACCCGGCCGCATTCGGTTTCTAGGATCAATTTTAAGTGCTTCTCACCCACAATGCGCTGTTGAATAACCCTAAAATAGCCATCAAATAACGGCTCCTGAAATGACTGCCCCCAAGGACCGGCATTTCTAAGCTCAGTGGCAAGCTCCAGCTTAAACTGCTCGGGAACCAGTTCGCCATCTGATACTAACTCACCGGTTAACAATTCTGGAGCTAAGATTTCACGTACAGCTTTATCATAAGCATCGGCAAACAAAGCAAACTGACCCGCTTGAATCGATAATCCTGCAGCCATAGCATGGCCACCGAACTTAATAATTAACCCTGGATGACGGCTATTAATTAGTTCTAACAGATCACGCATATGCAGACCTTTAATCGAGCGCGCCGAGCCTTTTATCTCGCCCTCGCCCGCTTCAGCAAAGGCGATCACTGGGCGGTGATATTTATCTTTAATGCGTGAGGCCAAGATACCAATCACGCCTTGATGCCAATCGGCTTGAAAAATAGCAATTCCCCACGGCAGCTCGGCTTCATTGAGCTCAATACTCTCTAAGCTCTTAAGCGCTTCTTGCTGCATATCGGCTTCTAAATCACGGCGCTCGGCATTGAGACCATCGAGCTCTGATGCCATACGACGAGCGAGCGAGATGTCGTCACACAATAAGGTTTCGACACCGAGTGCCATCTCATCGAGCCGGCCTGCGGCGTTAAGTCTTGGACCAACGGCAAAGCCAAAATCTGATGCGACAATACGTGACGGTGTTCGCTTAGCCACTTCCAGTAAAGCGGTAATACCAACGCGGCAGCGGCCAGCTTTAACTCGCTGCAGACCCGCCTCGACTAAAATACGGTTATTCGTGTCCAGCGATACCACATCGGCAACGGTACCCAACGCCACAATATCCAGTAGTTGAGCAAGATTAGGTTCGCTAATGCCTTGTTCTTGATACCAGTTACGGCGCCTTAGCTCAGCTCTCAGCGCCGACATCAAATAAAAAGCCACACCAACACCTGCGATGGATTTACTCGCAAAACCACAGCCATCTTGATTCGGGTTCACGATAGCGTCGGCATCCGGCAAGGTATGGCCCGGTAGATGATGGTCGGTGATAACAACTGTCATGCCCAGCGCTTTGGCTGCGGCGACACCTTCGATAGATGAAATGCCGTTATCAACGGTGATCAGCAGCTCTGCATTTCTACTGGCCGCAACCGCTACAATTTCAGGGCTTAAGCCGTAGCCATAGTCGAAGCGGTTTGGGATCAGGTAATCCACCTTTTGGGCGCCCATCATTCTCAGCGCAAGCACGCACACGCTGGTAGAGGTTGCGCCATCGGCATCGAAGTCACCCATAATGAGAATCGATTTTTGCGTCGCTATACCGTCAGCAATAATGTTAGCGGCCTGCTCAAGCCCAGCCATAGTGTCGGGGCGGAGTAATTTAGCTAAGCTTAATTCGCACTCAGATGCACTTACACCGCGGCTGGCATAGATCTGTTTTAAGATTGGCGAAAACGTATCAGGAAGGTGACTATCATCCACTCTCGGGCGGCGAACTATCTTATGGATCACGTTGGATTAAACCCTCATATAAATAATGTCAGCATATAAACCCTGCCAGCATAACAAAGACTGCTGCCAAAGGGGCACAAAAAAGGTGAGCCTAGACTCACCTTTTTGACTATAACTTTTTACACTCGCGGCTTTGAGATTACTGTGCCGACTCAAGCGTACGCAATAGTGCCTTAGGTGGCTGGTAACCTGGAATTAAGGTACCATCTTCAAGAATAATTGCAGGCGTACCATTAATCCCAAAGGCTTGTCCTAACTCATACTGCTCTTTGATTTTGGCGTCACATGAAGCTTGTTTAACCGCTTTGCCATTTTTCGCTGCGCCCATGGCTTTTAATGGGTCAGCTGCGCACCATACTGATTCCATTTCATCAGCATTGGCTGAGGGAATACCTGCACGTGGGAAAGCTAAGTAACGTACAGTAATACCTAGATCGTTATACTCTTGCATCTCGTTATGTAACTTACGGCAATAGCCACAGCTAACATCGGTAAAAATAGTCACCACGTGTTTTTCATTCTTAGCTTTATAAATCAACATGTTTTCTTCAAGAGGCTTCATCATACCAACGCGAGGACCAGCCATAGCCGCTTCAGTTAGGTTCTTCATGCCCTTATCAAGATCATAAAGATTACCGTGAAACAGTTTTGAGCCATCTTTAGTAATGTAAAGCACACCACGATCGGTAAAGGCTTCATAAAGCTCTGAGATAGGTGATTGCTTAATAGAGATCACTTCAACGCTTAGCGTGTCACTTAGTTTTTGCTTTAACGCAGCGGTTTCGTCACCAGCGCTGTTTGATGCTGCAAATGCAGCAGGCGCAATCATCATTGCAATCATCAAAGAAAATGTTCGGGTGAACTTCATTGGTATTCCTACTCTCTGTAAGGGTCAGACTTATGGGTATAAACGATTAGACCTAGTTTGGAGCTGAAAAGTTACAGACTCAGCCAAGTTAAAGCAAATTATTTGCTGTAACTAAATCATTCAGACGTGAAACCCATCATATATTTTAGGAAAGTTTAGAATTGTTGAAACAATTTAACCAGTCAACAACTCTCAGCCTCAGCTTAAATCCGATTGAACTTAACCCTTGATTTAAGTGTGTTACGGCGAAGATTTATGCACATGCTATTTAAAAAAATTACAACACTAATCCTGAAAACTAAGCCTGAAACTAAACCTGAAACTAAGCCTGAAACTAGGTCAGAAACTAGCCCCTTGGGTGATGCTCGCTATGAAGCGTCGCTAGCCTTGCCGTTGCCACATGGGTATAAATTTGCGTGGTCGACAAGTCGCTATGACCAAGTAGTAGCTGCACCACACGTAGATCTGCCCCATGATTAAGCAGATGGGTAGCAAATGCGTGTCTTAAGGTATGTGGCGATAGATCTGTACTAATTCCAGCCCTTAAGGCATATAGCTTGATGCGGTGCCAAAAGGTTTGTCGTGTCATCTGCTGCGCCCGTTTTGAGGGAAATAACACATCGCTTTGCTTGCCTTTTAATAGCTCGGCTCTGGTAAATTTAAGGTAGGCCTCAATCTCAGTCACGGCCAGCTCTCCAAGCGGCACTAAACGTTCCTTGCCACCTTTACCGGTAATGCGCACTAGCCCTTGGCGTAAACTTAACTGCTCCATGGTCAAACCCACCAACTCAGAGACACGAAGCCCTGTGGCGTATAACAGCTCTAGCATCGCTTTATCACGGCATTCGATTGGATCGTCATCAACGGGCTCAGCCAGTAAGCGGTCGATATCCTCTTCGCTTAATGAGTCCGGCAGTTTACGTGCCAGTTTAGGCGACTCTATTAATGCCATAGGATCGGTATCGATGCGCTTTTTGACGATAAGGTAACCATAGAAGCGTCTAAGGCTGCTCATCATGCGCGCGCTACTGGTTTTAGCGCAGCCCTTATCGAAACGCTCAGCAAGATAGTCTCGCACCTCAAGTTGCGAGCAAGTGAGTAACTCTGCGCCCTGTTTTTGTAAGTATCGGTCGAGGTGGCGCAGGTCGGTGCGATAAGCGCTTAAGGTATTATCGCTAAGCCCTTTGGTTGACCAAATGTCGTCTAAAAACAGATCGATTAAACTATCGGGCGTGTACTTATCGGCCACTTATTATTCCTATTTAAACCTAACTCGATATTATGTTTTTTATTGTAGGTTGGGCTTTAGCCCATCAAAGATGACGGCATAAGCGCATTATCGTTGCATTTCCGTCTTTTGTCTTTCTGGCTCTACCGTCTTAGCTTTTCCTTGCTCCTAGACCTAGATCCTAGGGCGCTCGCATACTCGCTGCGAGGACGCTTCGCGGCTAGAGCGGACTTCGTCCTGCTATACAGTCAAAAGACGGCATTGTGTATTTAATGTAAGTTGGGCTTTACCCATCATCAATGACGGTATAAATGTCGACCTATTTTTAGCAAAAGGGCCTAGATCCTAGCTCGCTTCGCTGCGAGGACGGGCTACGCCCTACTAGGAACAACAAAAGCGACGCTGTGTTTTATGTAAGTTGGGTTTTATGTAAGTTGGGTTTTACCCATCATCAATGACGGCATAAATGCCAACCTACAAAAGCATTATGCTGTGGCATTTCCGTCTTTTGCCTTTCAGCTTTACCCGTCTTGCATCGTCTCAGCTTGTACCGTCTCTGCTTTTCCTAGAACCTGCTTTTCCTAGAACCTTCTTTTAAACCTTCTTGCCATAAAAAAGGCGATGCTTCTTAGAAACATCGCCTCAATATTATGTCATCGAACCATTTTGCGCTATACGCAGTCGCTCGACAATCTGCTTTCTCGCTTTAATTAACCGCAAGCTGCTCAGCAGGCTTTTTTACAAACATACAAGCAATAATCACGATAGCTGTAGGCAGTAACCATGCCATACCTTCGTTGTGTAAAGGCATGAAATTAAAAATGCTTACATCAACTTTAGCCGCTTTAAAGCCATCAATAATACCGAAGAACAGCGCCACACTAACGACCAGGCGATGCGCGGTTTTTGGATAAGCAAAACGTTCAGTTAAGAAAGTTACTGCAACCAATGCAATTGCGACAGGGTAAACCGTCATCAATACTGGGACACTAATGTCGATTAACTGCGCTAAACCAACGTTAGCAACGGTTGCACAAACAACGCTCACCAATACAACAAAGCGGCGATAAGATACCTTGGGGGCTAACTCATTAAAGTACTCACCACAGGCACTGATAAGGCCTACTGAAGTTGTTAAACAAGCAAGAGTAACAACTGATGACAACAATACCATGCCGCTCGCGCCAAATTTAGCGATAACGTAGTTAGTTAAGATCACGCCACCATTTTCAGCACCGGCAGCTAAGTCACCCGCTGTCGCACCTAGATAGAATAATGATACATAAACAAATGCCAAACCACTTGCTGCAATCAAGGCCGCTTTAATCAAATAGTTAGTCTGTGCTTTTGGCTCTATAATGCCTTTCTTGCGTAGAATGTCGATGATCAACATACCGAAGATTAACGAAGCCAAGGTATCCATGGTGTTGTAGCCTTCCAAGATCCCTTTCGTTAGCGGGTTACTTTGATATTCACCAACCGCAGCGCCAATGTCGCTACCTGGGATCACAATAACTGAAACCGCTAGACCCATTAATAGTAAAATAAGGATCGGGGTTAATACTTTACCAACACTATCTAGTAGCTTACCAGGGAACAGTGCCAGCACCATTGAAAGCCCAAAAAACGCCAGCGTATAGAATAGTTGCGTGATGTTTAACGTTAAGCCTGCAAGCATAAAGGTTGCCGACGTATCTTCTAAAAATGGCTTAAAGCCAACTTCATAAGCAACTAGGCCGGTTCTTGGTGCTGCAAACGCAGGCCCTATAATGATGAAAATCGACACGGCGAGTGCAGTTGCTGCGATGGGAGGCAGCAACTGCATAATTTTACCGTTTGCTTTAGCGACAGCAATCAAAGTGATCAGTGGTAGGCCGACAGCTGTAATAAGGAAACCGAACATGGCAAGGGTGAGATTTTCACCAGCCATAAAGCCCGCTAAAGGCGGAAAAATTAGGTTGCCCGCGCCTAAGAAGAACGCGAAGGTCATGAAACCTAACCCTAACGTATCTGCGATACTCATTTGATTGTTTTGCACTTTATGCCCCATCTAGATTTTATTTTAGTTAACTATTTCATGCCATCACGCCACTAAGGCACCATATTTGGATGACAACAAAAATGCGTAATGATTAGTTTACACGGCTCCGTGGTAAATACGGCCTATACATGGCGAGTTTATGAACAGCAGCGGAAATATTATCGCTTAAATTGCTTTAAAACTGTTTTACCTTCTCTAAAACTGGGCTTTTACCGAGTAAAGAGGGGCATACTATTATCAGAGTAACTTCTAATAAACAAGCTGGCATACCTAATAAAACCCAATCTCGATACAGATGGCAACAAGGGGTTAACAGTTGATTTTCATAACTTACATTCACCCTATTAGCACCCACAAGCAGACACATTCGCGTTAATACCCAGCAAGCACTCTAAAGCTAGTAACCACTTACCAGCATGAATTCGCAACACATCCAAAAACATTAACAACAGATCACTTTTAGTAGATTACCGCAGAGGTTTGATTAGCGTACAATTAAGTTAACTGTTCAAACTGACCCTGTTGCAATGCCATTTACCTTTAAACAATTTCATATTGATGACAATCGCTGTGGTATGCCAGTAAGTACCGATGGAGTATTACTTGGTGCTTGGGCGCCCTTAAGTCAGGCACAGACTATTTTGGATATTGGGGCTGGCAGTGGCCTATTAAGTCTGATGGCCGCTCAGCGCAGCCAAGCTAAAATCACTGCAATTGAACTTGACGACCAAGCAGCACTCGACTGTCAGCACAATTTTAATGCCTCAGCCTGGTCAGATCGCTTAGAACTTATCTGTTGTGATATCCAGGCCTATTGCCAAAACGGCCACAGCAAGCAGTTTGAGCATATCATCTGCAATCCGCCCTATTTCGCTAACGGACCGCAGTCGAGTAACGCTTCGAGAGCGACGGCGCGCCATACTGACAGTTTAAGTTTTGAGGCTTTATTAGCAGCGATTAAGCAGCTATTAGCGCCCGAGGGGCAAGCTAGCCTCATATTACCGACTGAGTCAGTCAGTCTGCTGGAAGCCATTTTGGCGACGCATAACTTGAGGTTGTGCCACAAACTGCTAGCAGCCAGCGTTGAAGGTAAAGCGCCGAATCGTCAAATACTGGTGCTTACCCATGATTTAACAGCAAAAAATATTATCGATTGCGATACAGATATACAGACGGCTTCTCAACAGCAGCTTTATATCCGAGAGAAAAATGGTCAGTACAGCAAAGCCTTTAGTCAACTGAGTCAGGATTTTTATTTAAAGCTTTAAGGATCTGGCGATCTAATCGTTTAAAGTCTCTGCTATAAGCTTTATAATGTCCGGCTATTATTTATTGAGATGCCACGCATGCAATTTGAAGATCTCCAGCTTGACCCTCGTTTGTTAGAGTCACTGAAAGCAATGGGTCATAACAAGCCCACTACCATACAACAACAAACAATCCCAGTTGCCATGGAGCAAAGAGATATCTTAGCTCGTGCGCCAACGGGTACTGGCAAGACTGCAAGCTTTCTTCTGCCTGCGTTGCAACACCTTCTCGACTTTCCACGTCGATATGGCGGCCGCGCACGTGTATTGATCCTGACACCGACTCGTGAGCTTGCTAGCCAAATTCATCGCTATGCCAGCCACCTTGCTACAGGCCTAGGTTTAGACAGCGTCATCATCACAGGTGGTGTCCCTTACGGTCCTCAAGAAGAAGCGCTACAGAAGAACGTTGATATTTTAGTCGCCACTCCTGGCCGTTTAATGGAATACCTAGACAAAGGTCATTTCAACGCGGAAGAAGTAGAAGTACTGATTATTGATGAAGCCGACCGCATGCTAGATATGGGCTTCTCTGCCGTTGTTGAAACCATTGCAATCGAATCGGTCGGTCGTAAGCAAACCATGCTGTTTTCTGCCACGCTTGAAGGCAGTGACGTAGGTCGTTTCTCGCATCAGCTGTTAACGAATCCCGTTAAGCTTGAAGCTGAAGCACCACGTAGCGAAAAAGCCAAAATTCATCAGTGGATCCACTTAGCCGATGACAAAGCCCATAAATTTGCCCTGCTGTGCGCACTGTTAAAACAAGAAGATGTGCAACGCACCATCGTCTTCGTCAAGACACGTGAAGCGGTCGCTAGCCTTGAAGGCTTACTACAAAAAGAAGGGATTACTTGTGCATTTATGCGCGGTGATATGGAGCAAAAAGCGCGTTTCCAAGCACTGGGCCGTTTCACCAAAGGTGAAGTGAATATCTTGCTAGCAACAGACGTTGCTGCACGCGGTATCGACGTTGACGATATAACCCATGTTATTAACTTCGATATGCCACGCTCAGCAGATACTTACGTTCACCGTATCGGCCGTACTGGTCGCGCTGGCGCTAAAGGTACAGCTATTTCGCTAGTTGAAGCCCATGACATTCGTGTTGTTGGTAAAATCGAACGTTATATCGAGCAACCACTGAAGCGTCGTTTCGTTAAAGATCTGCGTCCAAAGAACAAAGAAGCGAAGCCGCCTGGAAAGAAAAAGCCGGGTCCAGTAGGCAAAAACTTCAGTAAGAAGAACAAAAAGAAAAAGAAGAAGTAATTCCCTTAGGGATAAGAGCGCTTCTTTCACATCTAAAGGGACACGTTTTCGTGGCCCTTTTTTTTATCCCTTTACACTGGTATATGCACACCTAAACTACGCAATAAATGGTAATACGCCGTAACGGTTACTGCCCCCATACCGACAACCAAAATTACCCGATATTTAAAGCCATGCTGATGGTGTTTTACTCGGTCTTTATGCGTCACGACATCCATCATCTCGTCGCCAAAATAAACCGATAAGAAGGTACCAACAGCGCTGATTGCGAGGATGCTCCAATAAGGAATAGGTTGAGTCAGAATATGTTCGAGTAATCGGGTGAGAAACGTCAGTTGATAAGTACTTTCAGAAAAGCTAATAAAGTAAACATTGACCCCTACAGCAATAAACCACAGCACGACTTGAGTCGTTGCCATCTTGACTTTAAACAGTAAACGCACAGGAAAGGCGATGAGAAACCCACCATCAGCAACGGGTGTGCACAGTACAAAAAAACTCCAGCTTAATATTGCTAATGCAAAACCTGTAGACGCATTATATTTCCAACTCATATACCCAAAATAAGCAACGATAATGACAAGTAAAGCCAGAAACTTTATCAGCGTTTCTTTGTGAGTTTCATGACTCGGATTAAATTTGTTGTTCATTGCGTTAACCATAATGACTCACTATTCATTGAGATCTAAATATTTAAGTATCTGAGTATCTATTTATCAATACCTCACTCACATCAAATAGAAGCTAAGCAAACTTGTGTTGTTGCTAGAGTCACCGCTAGATAATTTGACTTATACAATGTGAGTTGGATGATGCTACCCACAACTTTAGTCATTGGATCGACATGGCGCCAAGTATTCACGTTTGATGCTCGATGCCTTATTAAGCAATTACAGCGACACCCATAAAATGAAACAAATTTGTTACAAATAAAGATTCCACCTTAAGTCTGACTCTGGTAATTTATGCAATAAGAAGAAGTCTTTGCACGGAAAAGCAGGATCAGATGATAACTAAAATAAAAACCATTCTTCGGAGAATGACACCTCTCTTTATTCTTTTCGCCTTCGTTGTTGCGGCTCAGCTCTTGATCAACACCAAGGAAGCACCTGAGCAAAAAGATGATGAGATCCCGCTCCCGATTGTTGATGTCACCGAGGTTAAGGTGCAAACCGTTTCGTTAAACCTCCCCTCTTACGGTATCGTGAGCCCTAAATATAAAACTCAATTGGTCACCGAAGTCCAAGGGCGCATGCTGTCTATCTCAAATAACTTTGTTGCCGGTGGCGTAGTCAAGAAGGGTGAGGAGCTGGCCGTTATTGAGCCATCTGATTATGAAGCAGACTTAATGCAAGCTCAGGCATCACTCGCTCAAGCAAAAGCGGCGCTAGAAGAAGAGGTCGCTAAAGGTGAAGTGGCTAAGAATGACTGGAAAGGCTATGACGGTGGCATTCCACCTGAATTAGGCCTGCGTCTACCGCAACTAAAGCAAGAACAAGCTAACGTAAAGTTTCAGCAAGCCGCTCTCGCCCGCGCACAACGTAACTTAGAGCGCACCGTAATTCGCGCACCTTTCGATGGCATTATCAAGGGCCGTAACGTCGACCTTGGGCAATACGTCACTTTAGGCACAAACCTAGGTGAGCTCTACGATACTCGCATTGCCGAGGTGAGATTGCCGCTATCAAATAACGACCTTGCCTATCTTGAATCCGTCGATAACCCCGATACAGGCGTAACCTTAAGTGCTGACTTAGCGGGTAAGACCGTAACCTGGCAAGGACAAATTATTCGCAGCGAAGGCGTTATAGATGCTGAAAACCGCATGGTTTACTTGGTCGCTGAAGTCAAAGACCCTTACCTTCGAGGTCAACGCAGCGAAGGTCAGTTACCGCTTAAGTATGGTACTTTTGTTACCGCTATCATTAAAGGCCGCACTGTCGAGGGGATCGTCAAACTGCCTCGTCATTTGGTTCGTGACAATCAAGTGACTATAGTCACTGACGATAACAGCATTGAGATCAGAGACGTTAATGTTGTCAAAAGCGATCTCGAAAATGTCTACATTAAAGACAGCCTTGTCGACGGTGAGCGTGTATCACTGACTAATCTTACCAATCCTGAAAATGGTCAGGTGGTTAAAGTCTTAGGTGAAGAGGCTAATTCAACTCAAGATACTGATACCGATAGCAGTGACAACAGCGAAGAGCAACTTGCTAATGCAGGTGCACAATAATGACCACTGAAAATGAAAACCAAAAAGGCTTAATTGCCTGGTTTGCCAAAAACAATGTGGCATCCAACCTATTGATGTGGATTTTAATCATAGGCGGCTTATTCAGCACCTTAATTATCAATAAAGAAATTTTCCCATCATTTGAGCTTAACTATTTACAGATCTCTGTTGCCTATCCTGGCGCCGCCCCTCAAGAAATTGAGGAGGGGATCAATATAAAAATTGAAGAGGCCATTCAAGATATCAATGGTATTAAAAAGGTCACCTCTATCGCCAGTGAAGGCGTCGGTCTGGTAACCATTGAAGTCGAAGACAGCTACGATCCACAAGATATTTTAGATGAGGCCAAGCTGCGCATCGATGCCATCTCAACGTTTCCCGTTAATATCGAAAAACCTAATATTTCTCGTATAAAGCCAGAAAACAACGTCATTTGGATTTCAGTTTACGGTGATCAGTCTCTGCAAGAGATGAAGGAACTGGCGAAAACGATTCGTGACGAAGTCGCCGCACTCCCCGCCGTCACCCGCGCTCAGGTTACTGGCGTACGCGAATACGAAATTGCGATTGAGCTCTCAGAGAATAAGCTCAGAGAATATGGTCTGACGTTCTCGCAAGTGGCTCAAGCGGTACAAAACTCCTCTATCGATCTACCGGGTGGCTCTATTCGCGCTAAAGATGGTGATATCTTGCTGCGCACCAAAGGTCAAGCCTATACCGGCGAAGACTTCTCTAAGATAGTCGTCAGTACTCGCCCAGACGGTAGCCGAGTGATGTTGCCGCAAGTCGCGACCATTAACGACAGCTTTGAGGAGCGTCTTGAGTACACTCGCTTTAATGGTCAGCCAGCCGCAATTATCGAAATTCTCAGTGTCGACGACCAAAACGCACTGGATATTTCAGCGCAGATCAAACAATACATAGAGCAAAAGCGTGATGCATTACCAACAGGCGCAAAGCTCGATACCTGGGGCGACTTGACTCACTACCTTAAAGGTCGCTTGAACATGATGCTGTCTAACATGTTCTATGGTGCTTTGTTGGTGTTCCTCATTTTGGCGTTATTTTTAGAAATAAAGCTGGCGTTCTGGGTAATGATGGGGCTGCCTATTAGCTTCCTTGGCGCCATGTTATTTATGCCGCTAGAGCCTTTCTCGTTGTCAATCAACATGTTAACCCTATTTGCATTTATTCTAGTGCTAGGGATTGTGGTGGACGACGCTATTGTCATTGGCGAAAGTGCTTACAGTGAGATAGAGGAAAATGGTCACTCGCTGGATAATGTGATTAAAGGTGCCAAGAAAGTCGCCATGCCTGCCACCTTTGGTGTACTCACTACCATTGCCGCGTTTATGCCAATGCTGATGGTTTCTGGTCCGCAAGGGATTATCTGGAAATCCATCGGTATGGTAGTCGTTTTATGCCTAATATTTTCACTCATTGAATCAAAACTGATCTTACCTGCTCACTTAGCCCATATGAAACCGCGCAAACCCCGTGAGCAATTAGGTTTACTCGGCCGCTTAAAAGCGGGACTAAACGATAAAATGCAGTACTTTATTCATCATCAGTACCGGTCGTTTTTAGAACGTTGTATCGTGCAGCGCTACAATACGGTGGCGATTTTTGTCGGCGTGCTGATCCTGTCTTTCGCTTTGGTCATTAGTGGCCAGGTTCGTTGGGTGTTTATCCCTGACCTACCGTCTGATTTTATTCAGGTCAATCTTGAAATGGATGAAGGTAGCTCTGAAGAGAACACCTTAAAAGTGGTGCAGCAAGTCGAAGAAGCCCTCTATGCGATGAATGCCGATATGGAGCAAGAGCTCGGCTACCCAGTCGTAAAGCACAGCTTTATTAATATGAGTTCTCGTACCAGCGCTTTCCTTTTTGCGGAGTTAACCAAGGGCGAAGACCGCGACATTGATGGCGAAGCAATTGCTAATGCGTGGCGTAAAAAGTTGCCAGAGTTATTGGCGGTTAAAAAGCTCAATATTAATGCCAGTACCAATGATGCCGGTGGCGATATCTCTTTTAGATTAACCTCTAGCAATCTTGAACAGTTATCTAAAGCTTCTGAAGAGCTCAAGCAGAAACTACGCAGCTACGAGGGCGTTTATGATATAGCCGATAATTTCTCTTCTGGTAGCCAGGAAATTAAGCTGAAGATCCGCCCTGAAGCGGAGGCTCTAGGCTTAACCTTGTCAGATCTTGCTCGCCAAGTACGTTATGGCTTTTATGGCTATGAAGCTCAGCGGATCTTGCGCAACAAGGAAGAAGTTAAGGTGATGGTGCGCTATCCACTCGAGCAACGCCGCACTATTGGCCACCTTGAGAATATGCTAATTCGTACTCCAAATGGCGTGGCGGTACCGTTTTCTACCGTAGCAGAGCTACAGCTTGGAGACTCCTACTCATCGATCACCCGTGTCGATGGCCGACGAGCGATTAGCATTATCGCCAACGCCGATACCAATAAGGTTGAACCCTCTAAAGTGGTTGCAGAGATCCAAGAAGAGTTCTTACCTGCGCTACAGGCTAAGTATCCTAGTATCTCTACTGCACTCGATGGCGGTAGCGCCGATGAGCAAAGCGCGTTAGTGAGCCTGTTACAAGGTTTCTTCTTCGCACTGTTTACTATCTACGCGTTAATGGCCATTCCGCTAAAATCTTACAGCCAACCTTTGATCATTATGTCTGTTATCCCATTTGGTATGATTGGTGCGCTATTTGGTCATTTTATCTTAGGCTTAAACATGAGCATTTTAAGCTTGTGTGGCATCGTTGCATTAGCAGGGGTTGTGGTAAACGACTCATTGATCTTGGTCGATTTTGTTAACCGTGCGCGCGCCGAGGGCCACAGTATTGTGAGAGCGGCTGTCGACTCAGGTTGCTATCGCTTTAGAGCGATTATCCTGACCTCACTTACAACCTTTGTTGGCTTAGTCCCTATTCTGTTAGAGAAAAGCCTACAGGCGCAGATTGTGATCCCGATGGCGGCGTCTTTAGCCTTTGGTATTTTATTCTCTACCGTGGTAACACTGATTTTAGTGCCGATCCTTTACATCATCTTAGATGATGTTAGGCGCGGCCTAAGCCGCTTCTACCATTGGTGGTGGCAGCCAAAGTCAGACCAAGCATCGGTATAACCCATGTTTAATAAAAGGGAGGCGTTGAGCCTCCCTTTTTAATGCTCTGCTTCGCGCTGAACAGATCGTAAAGGGATGCCAAATACCACGCAAATACACCCAGTCTAAGGCCATCAATATAACAATCGGTATAAGCCATAAACAGCTAAATATTAGCCCTGTCGTGCTCAGCTAAAATTGACCACATACTGAGTTTAGATAACTCGATCCAGTAAACAGATTTAATTAGCCTAAAGCATTATCCTTAGCCGATAGCAATTCTAGATAGGCGCGATGATGACTGTTTGCCAGCCCACACTTGTGTATGATATCCGTAATAGCCGTTACCTTAATATTACCGGTCGCTGCACCTTAAGGTGTCAGTTTTGCCCTAAACACAATGGTAGTAAGCAGGTGCATGAGTATCAACTCGATCTTAACCGCCAACCCAAAGCCGACGAATTAATCGCGCAGCTTGGGAATGTGTCTCAATTTGATGAATATGTATTCTGCGGATATGGCGAGCCCACGCTAAACCTAACCACTTTGCTCGATGTCGCTAAAGAAATTAAGCTCCAAGGAGGTAAAGTGCGCGTCAATACGGATGGACTCGGTAACCTATTCCATAAACGCAATATTCTTCCCGAGCTAGCCACTTGTGTTGATAGCCTATCGATTTCACTCAATGCCGATACCGAAACACTTTACCAGCAACATTGCCGCCCCAAGTTAGCTGGAGCTTACTGGGCATTGCTTGATTTCATTAAGCTTGCACCTCAATTTGTTAACGACGTGCAAGTGTCAGCGATCAATGGTCTCGAAGGCGTCGATATCGAGGCATGCCGCAAACTGGTGGAAAACAGAGGCGCTCACTTTAAGCAAAGAGAGTTAGATATCGTCGGCTAGATAGCGGTTTAACTCTGGGGGAAAATACTGAATTAAATTGATGCTTTGCATTGCACAAACATGATTAACAAACATTATCTCAAATGTTAATTCATGTTAGTATGCGAGGCATAATAACTGTAATAAATATCAATACATGCTAACCCGCAAACAACCTTTATTAATCAGTGCTCAAGGGATCCGTTGGTCTCAAGCACGTATCTTAGCCGCCGCGAGCCAGCTCTGTATGCTGTTGGTTTCGATCATCATTCTGACTAATATCATTATCACCTTAGGTGAAAGGCGTTTGCAGGAAGACTGGGCAACCCAACGTTACAGTGAGCTACAAGCGGTTGGCGCACTAATCTCAGATAAAGTGTCATTCCAGCAGTTTAGAACGCAGATGTTTGCTAAAGCTGAACTGCTTAAACATTACCTGAATTTACCCTCTTCAGATAATCAGCAACAGCTGCTTAATAACTGGGACATTCTAGTCGATAACGTCCCTGAATTATTGGGTATTGCCCTTTACGATCCTCAAGGCCAACATAAGTTTGCCACCAGCAACGATTTTGGTAATGAAAGCCTGCCCCCCGCGTTACTCGGTGGAGCTAGAAATATGGGGGGAAATGAAATCTACACCTCGCCATTAGAATTTACTCCGATTGATGGCCAGCTTGAGCCCTTTCTATATCAATTTGCTTGGCTAGAAAATCCAGATCAGAGTATTCGTGGCTACCTTGTTACCTATAACTCTATGTCTAAAATGCTTAAAAGTATTAAACCTGCTTATTCGAGCAAGCAAGCCCCCTTGATGATGCTAGATACTCAAGGTTTGCTTTATGCCGGTGCACAACAGAGCACGGGCGTGACTCGCCTCCCCGAAACCATGGGCGGTAGCTTAAAGCAGTCTTACCCGGCCCTTTGGCGTAAAATGGCGATGAGTAATTTTGGTCAGTTCCATGGCGATGTGGCCACCTTCGTTTACTTGAAAGTAGAGCTAACCACGCAATATGAAACGCGCAGAGAATACTTTTTGGTGTCTTATATTAAAAATACGGACATCGCAGCTAACTTTTCTCAATGGCGTAATATTCTTATCATCGGGTCAGTCCTGATCACACTATTAGCCTCTTTAGTGATTTTCTTAACTCACTTATATCGTATAGAGCAACGTTCCCGAGAATTCAGTATTGATATGACTAATCGCCTATTTGATAGCGAACTAGGTTGTATCATCGCCAACGATAGTGGTCGCGTGTTAACGGCGAACTCTTCAGCATCAAAATTACTTGCCTTGCCTATCGATGAGCTCTCCGATCGTAGTTTGCAGCGCATTCTCAATTTGAATGATGACCAATATCTAGATTTTATTAAGACAGTTGATGAAACAGAGCATTGGCAAAGCGAGCTATATACAGATACCACTCCCCATATTTGGCTGAAAATCAGTGTGCGCATAGAAGTCAGTAAGGATGAAAATCGCCGCTTTATGCTGGTAACCTTTGAAGACATTAGCGAACTTAAACAGATCCAAGAAGAGGCGATGTTGAATCGTTTGCTCCACAATGGCCCAACAGCCAGCGTACTCACCGATGCAAAAGGCGTTGTGGTCAAATCAAACTCGGCTTTCAACACGCTATTGCAAGTGGAAGACAGCACCAAACTCAATGTTATCCATCTTTTAAGTGAAGAGTTTAGTCATCACTGGCCTCAAATTTCCCAACAGCTACAGATCCAAGGTAGCTGGAAAGGACAGGTTTTTGCGATGATGAATCATGTACAAGACAGTTGCTTACAAGCCACGTTACAAGGCTATTTAGATAATTCAGGAGAGCTTGAGTATATACAATGTAGCTTTGAACAAGCCATAGTTAAGCACTCAAATAAAGATGGCCTTAATTCAGTACCAAAGCGAAGTACCATCTTTAACCACAAAGATGATTTAGAAAGATACTTCAATAACTTAACTCAGCACTGCAAGGACTTTTCTAGCCTGCTCATGATAGATATCAGTGCCGAGGATATGCTAAGCCATATGAGTGATATGGGCCAAATTGAATCTCGCCAAAAAGAAGTGGAGATCCATTTGTTACGCGATCTGCCTCACCGCTACCAGATGTCCCATTGGCAGTTAGGCAAGTTAATCGTTGTATTACCCGATACCGACTCCGATCAGGCCCATTATTTTGCCATTGAGACCTTAAATAAGCTCAATGATAACGGTCTAGGTGAAGGGATCTGTATCGGTATTGCCTCTTATCAAGCAGAGCAAAGCCTTGAGCAACTGATTGCCAATGCTGAAGTCGCGCTAAAGCGTGCTAAGCAAACCGGTCAGCAGCAAATCTGCCAGGCTTATACAAGGCAGCTTATTTAGTCTTCGCGTTAACACTTTTGAGTTAATGCACAGCCCCTTCACTTACGCAGGGGCTTTAAGCTCCTCCTTAAAAGGCGCTTCCTCCATGGTCGTTACGCCTGACGGTAAATCACTCTCTGTGATCTCAATAATGGCCGAACGATTCATGGTGATTTTATAGCGTGCATATTGTGGCACCTGTTTACCATCTCGCAGAGCCAAGATCAGGTTTACTTGATAACGACGCTCAACGGATTCATTACTGATCTTTCCATCTTGCTCTTTATAGATCCTATCCTTACCACGCTCTAAGTTGCGGGCAAAAGGTGCAAAACTAAAGTTCACTTGCTCCTGAATAGTCGAGTATCCTGCTAAGAAGTCTTTCTGCGAAACCCGGGTATGGATGCCGTAGTGAAGAATCTCGGCATCGATTTTGTTTTGGCTATGTCGTTGAGTCAGGATCTGCGACACCATATCTGGCAGTTCTTTTTTACGCATAAACTCAAGCCAAACAAGTTGCCTAGCGACAATACTTTTACTGGTGGTATCACTTAGGAGCCGGCTCCAACGTGGTCGGCCTTTTTGGATAGCTCGCCACATGGCGTTACGAATATCGTCTTTAAAGATTTCACGAAAACCGTAAATCACCGCCAGCGTCAGCACTAAGGCGATGGTTAATCCGCTAAAGAAGCCTTGAGCTTTAATAATCAAGGCTGACACCACAAGCATCACCATGCCCGTGGCGATACCCGTGGTCATTTTCTTAAGCCCGACACCTAAGGTTTTTAAATCTTCTTTAAGGACGACACCTTGTTGTATAAGGCGTCTTAATAGCAGCATCTTATTGGCGATACGGTTTGGGTCTTTAACTGTTTGCGACGAGTTATAGCTACGCTCTTGACGATAAAGCGCCTCAGCGCGACAAAGTGCCACGACTCTATCGTTAATTTCATTAAAATCACTGGTTCTGGGCGCATGAGCGAGCAATTTTAGTAAGCGTTGCTCACATAACCAGGAAAGATAGTTATCGGCGTTTTCAAAGTAGGACTTCCACTTTTCATCACTGGGCTCATTACGTCTAAAACGCTTAAGCAAGCTCGTCACTTGTTCACTTAACTCATCGAGTGAACTATAAAACTTTTCAAAATCTTCAGTCTGAGCTAACTCTTTACTGTCGGTCTCAATGGCGACGGCAAACTGGTAGGCAAACAAGTTCAAGTAGAGCCTAAACTCCTCGACTGTACGTTTCTTTTGGCTGGCAAAGCGGCTTTGCACTAACGGCAGGTGCAAGCCGGAAGAATAATAGGAGCGACGACCAATTATCGAGGAGTGGAAATACTCCTCTTCATTTAGGCTTTGGGGATTAATCCCCATCTCTTTCGGAAGGAAAAAATACAGGTCCAGCCGGCGGCTATCACCCACCTCCATCTGGTGAAGAAATTTAATCGACAGTGCTTCTTCCTGTTTTATTCTGACTTTAGACACATACACCTTTTATATAACGAAGAAAATGACGCGGTACTGACAATATTGAACTTTCTGGTATGGGGAACGCAACTCGCATCGACACGATAGTGTTAACGCTATCACAATTAACAATGACCTGTAATCGTATTAGAAATCATGCTCAATAAGTAACATAGACCTTGTTAAGTCTAACCGATATTGACACTTGTTGTGATTAAGCTTAGCTATTAAGCTTTTTTATTAAAATTAGCCATTAAGATTGCTCGCTAAGATTGCTCACTAAAATTTCCACTCCTGCTTGGAAACTCTTATTTCCCCTCCAGACTAGCAAGTCTTATTGGCAACTCTTTTAGCAATGCAGCTTAGGGATAGCTCTCTTTAGACGCGCCGCAAGACAAACCTCACCTAAAAAGATAGTGATTAATCCAGTTTACAAGCCCATAGATGATTACCAGGATTGATTTGAATCGTCACGACTCCAGCCGCTTTATTCATCTCTAGCACCCTTATTTGAAAGGGTTTACTTTGCTCATCAACAAGGTGTTCTTGTGCTTGCGTTATCGCCGCTTGTAATGACTCACTATAATCAGTTTGCAATAAGCCTCGTAAATACTGACCCTGTGCCAATTCAACTTCATAGGTAAGAATAGGCGCCTTAATGGGGGTAACCGTCCCGTTCGCCATAACTTTATGGGTTAACTTATCCCCCTTGAAGAAGCTTAACGCTATATCAATACCCTTTTGAGTGTTAGTCATTTCGAGTCGTTGAGTCGCTTCAAAACCGGTGCCAACACGGTAGGAACCCGAGGTACAAGACAGGCTTGAATTATCATCAGGCTCAATGGCGTGATCAAGTAGCAGACATAAACCAAAGATAAAGGTTAATGTTGCTAGAATTGGCGTAGATTTGAAGCCTGAAAATGGCCCGCAATTTAATCCTTTACTCACAGAACCCAACCTCTTTTAGCCATGCTTCATCAATAAAGCGCCAATCATTAGCCACATTATTCACTTTTAAATTGTTACAAGCCTGGCCGTCATCGGCTAAATTATTCATCAAGAACTCAAGTCGACTGCCATCACTCGACGGCGCAATATAAACCCGTTGCCACTTAAGCTTGTCACAGCTCGCCAACTGCAGCGACAACTCCTTAACTCTACTGTGAAAATTGTCTTTATCTGTATCGCTTGTATATATAGGTACGAGTATCGACTCGGTTCCTGCAATTTTTATTCTATCGGGTATCGACAAGCTAATATCCGATGTTGTTTGCAGATTAGTCGCTAAGAAAATGATCAGTAAGATCCCAAGAATGATGCAAAGCACATAGTTTTTAATTGAAATAGAATTGAGAGTGCAATTAAACATCGGCTTTTCTTGTGCCTTAACATGCAATAGATAACCCTGCTTATTAATCGCTTCAATCCAGCTAGCATGTTCTGCACCAAGAAAGCGTTTAATGTTTTGTACCGCGGTAGCAATGTCGTGATGGGTCACTACTGTAGGCAAGCATTCTTCGCACATAAACTCAGTAGATACAACTTGGCCTCTTGATGACATCAATTGATGTAATACCAAAAACTCAATGTTGGATAACTTGAACCCGGGCGCTGACTTTAAGCGGCTATGAACCAACTCTTGCAGTGTGAGATCAAATCGGTATGGACCTATATACACGTTAACGACTCTTACCTAATAATTGTATCCAGTTTACTGTGAATCCTCGGCGGAGTCCGTGATTAAATAACGCTAAAGCAGAGCTGATGCTGCTTTCGTGAGTTCTAGCACATAAAAATTATCGTTATTTAACAAATGCAAGTAACAGTCTGTTACGTTAGTAAGTCGAAGGTTGCAATGACTGATATTTTAAATAAAATGCTGCGCAAAACATCACCAACAAAAAACAAAAAAGATACCGGATAGGTACCTTTATTGACAAATATTTACAGTTACTAAGCAGTAGTACTCATTTAAAGCATCGAGTTCAGTTGCTTGTCAACGCCTTTAAAAGGCATATAACAGAGTCATGTTTGTCTCAGTATCTGTACTTTCTTTATCATCTAACGGCTTATCGTTATAACGTACGATAACGGCAAATTTCATTGCCAAGGCACCGATAATATTAGCTGTAATAGCAGTTTCAGAACGACCTTCTAAGCTATCGCCATAATCAGCAACAAATAACTGCGTGAACTTAGAGCTTTCGCTAATATCATAAGTGAAGTTAACCGCACCATGGGCAATAACACTGTCTTCATTATCAAAACCTAATAATGCAGACTGTTCTTCGTCGAGCTTCTTAAAAATATAACCAGGACCGATTTCGGCACTGAGGAACATGTCGCTGCTATCGATGAACTTATGACCATAACCCGCCGAAGCGACAGCTTTATAATCGTAACCCGTAAATGGGTCAACTTCGTAGTTAGCAGTGATGTACATGTAGTTCTTTTCATCGAACTTGTAGTCTCCCTGAATACCGCCATAGTAACGCTCAGCGGTAACATCACCCGTATCTTCCTTGTACAACCCTTCGAACAGATACTGGTTTTCCCAGTTACCCAGCTCTTGAAGCATGTTCAAGCGACCTTTCACTGAAGACGTTTCAGTGTTACCCGTGGTTAAAGTCGCACCCAGCTCAGCTTCACCTGCGAAAGTCTTATCGCCTTCTACAAAGTCAGCACCTGCGTGCGCAGCAAAAGGAGCAGCCATTACCACTGCCAAAGCTGTAAGCATTTTTTTCATATTATTAGTACTCCGTTTACCTTATTCCCTAAAAATCGGCGCAATATTAACATTTTGTTCTAACAATTGAAAACGGGTAGTACACCATTCACCTAATAGCAAACTGAATATTTCTAACCATAGACTTAGCTGTTTAGATAGCGACTTAGATAGTGGGCTTAAATAGTTGGCTTAGTTGTACATTTCAGGCAAAAAAATACCTGCACATTGGCAGGTATTTTTAATCAAATTTATTCGTTAATGCTTACTTGATTTGTGGATCAAGCTCGCCAGACTGGTAAGCTTTATACATAGCTTGAAGTGACTTAGGCTTGATCTTAGAGGCCATTCCAGCACAACCAAAGGCTTCGTAACGTGTAGTACAGATATCAGCCATCGCTTCCATTGACGCCTTCAAGAATTTACGTGGATCAAATTCAGTAGGGTTCTCAGCAAGGAACTTACGTACTGCGCCAGTCGATGCTAAACGCAAGTCAGTATCGATGTTAACCTTACGCACACCGTGCTTAATGCCTTCGACGATCTCTTCTAGTGGTACGCCGTAAGTTTCAGGGATAGCACCACCATACTGGTTGATGATCTCTAGCCACTCTTGCGGTACTGAAGATGAACCGTGCATAACAAGGTGAGTGTTTGGAATACGTGCATGGATCTCTTTGATGCGATCGATTCGCAGCACATCACCGGTAGGCTTACGGCTAAACTTGTAAGCACCATGGCTTGTACCAATTGCAATCGCAAGTGCATCAACATGAGTGTCAGCAACAAAGCGCGCCGCTTCCTCTGGTGTTGTTAGCATCTGATCCATAGTCAGGATCCCAGCAGCGCCAATCCCATCTTCTTCGCCAGCTTCACCAGTTTCTAGGCTACCTAAACAACCGATTTCACCTTCTACTGACACACCACATGCGTGAGCAAAGGCCACTGTACGGCGAGTTACGTCAACGTTGTACTCGTATGATGCTGGCGTCTTACCATCAGCCATCAAAGAGCCGTCCATCATCACTGAAGACATACCTAACTGGATAGAACGCTGACAGATATCAGGGTCGGTACCATGGTCTTGGTGAATACATACAGGGATATCTGGATACTGCTCAAGTGCAGCAGCCATTAGGTACTTAAGGAACTGTGGACGAGCATACTTACGTGCACCAGCTGATGCCTGAACGATGACAGGGCTATCAGTTGCTTCAGCAGCTTGCATAATTGCACGCATCTGCTCAAGGTTATTCACGTTAAATGCAGGTACACCATAATCGTGTTCTGCTGCGTGATCTAACATTTGACGTAGGGAAATTAAGGCCATTTTTTACTCCAATAATAGGGTGAGTTGCCTCACCGAGGTCGCTATCGTTTGGATGGATTTTTATGCTCTAACGTTGCCAGTACCAAACCGACTAACATTAAAACGGTTACTGTTATTTATTATTTTTATATCAGTTGCTGTATCGGATTTTTAAACTGCTTGGATACACAACGTTTATCACTGTTTTATTGGCGGCTAGTGTAACTCCGACAAATGTCGATTTAAAGCCCGCCAACAAACAGTTTGGTAATTTTTTTGTTGCTTGGTCTAGATGAGTATCAAATCGTAACGATTACTCGCCTCGACTCTCAAGCATTGCCACAGCAGGAAGCTCTTTTCCTTCTAAAAATTCAAGGAATGCACCGCCACCCGTTGAAATGTAAGATACTTTATCTGCGATACCATACTTATCAACCGCCGCTAATGTGTCACCGCCACCAGCAATAGAGAAAGCATTAGATTCAGCAATCGCCTGCGCAATACGCTTAGTGCCTTCACCGAACTGATCAAACTCAAATACACCTACAGGGCCGTTCCAAACAACTGTACCGGCATTTTTGATGATTTCAGCAAGTGCTTCAGCGCTGTCTGGGCCGATATCGAAAATCATATCAGTGTCTGAAACATCGCTTACATCTTTCAGTGTTGCTGTCGCTGTAGGGCTAAACTCGCTTGCTACAACTACATCTGTAGGTACAGGAATATCGCCACCACGGCTTTGGGCATTAGCCACTAAACGCTTAGCTTCTTCAATCAAGTCTGCTTCATAAAGTGACTTACCGACTTGATGACCCGCAGCAGCAACGAAAGTGTTAGCAATACCGCCACCAACAACAAGTTGGTCAACTTTTGTCGATAGGCTTTCAAGTACAGTCAGTTTTGTTGACACTTTTGAGCCACCAACAATGGCCACCATTGGGCGTGCAGGGTTATCAAGCGCCTTGCCTAAAGCTTCTAGCTCACCGGCTAACAATGGGCCAGCACAGGCGATTGGTGCGTGTAGACCAACACCATGCGTCGATGCTTGTGCGCGGTGCGCAGTACCAAATGCATCCATCACGTACACGTCACAAAGTGCCGCCATCTTCTTAGCTAGCGCCTCATCGTTCTTCTTCTCACCGACGTTAAAACGCACGTTTTCAAATACAACCACTTCACCAACAGCAACTTCGATACCGTCTAGGTATTCGCTAGCAAGACGCACAGGGCAATCTAGCGCCTTTGTCAGGTAATCAACCACAGGTTGCATTGAGAACTCAGCGTTGAACTCGCCTTCAGTTGGACGGCCTAGGTGAGACATCACCATTACCGCGGCGCCTTTTTCAAGGGCTAGCTTAATCGTTGGCAATGATGCACGCAGACGGGCATCACTTGTCACTACGCCATTGCTTACTGGTACGTTAAGATCTTCACGAATAAGCACACGCTTACCTTGAAGGTCCAGATCTTTCATATTAAGAATCGCCATTTTCATGCTTCCTTACTATCTAAGTTAAAATTAAAGTTAAAAAATTTAAGTTGAGCAAAAATTCAATAAAACGGTATCGATAGACCGCCGGGACACAACACCAACGTTCTAGGTTCTAGGTTCTAGGTTCTGCATACCAAACAACACCAAGCTGGCTCTTTATAATCTTTCGTTTTCCGCTGCCGTTGATTCTCTGTCTATTCAGCTTTTGTTTTACCATCTTGCCTTTGCGGCCTTTGCCGTCTCAGCTTGTATCGTCTCAGCTATTCTCGACTTATCACCTGCTCTTTCGGCTTTATCTTCTTTAGAATCTAGAGCACTCGTAAACTCGCTGCGAGAGCGGGCTTCGCCCTGCTATACAATCAAAAGACGGCATTGTGTTTTTTATGTAGGTTGGGCTTTAGCCCATCAAAGGTGACGGCATAAATGCCGACCTACTTTAGAACAAGGACCTAGATCCTAGGACGCTTCGCTGCGAGGACGGGCTACGCCCTACTAGGAACAGCAAAGTCCCATCTTTGCCGTTTCTTAGCTTTTCCGTCTCTGCTCGCACCGTCTCAGCCTTTCCGGCCTTTCCCGTCTTCGCTTTTCCTAGGACCTAGAACCTTCTCAGCCTTTAACCTGCTTTTACCGTCTTTGACTTTCCTAGGACCTAGATCCTAGGACCTTCTTGCCTTAATCATCTCTAAACTGGTATCGAGCATACGGTTAGCAAAACCCCACTCGTTATCACACCAGAGTAATAGCTTTACCAAATGACCATCGCTGACTCGGGTCTGCGTGCCATCGACAATGCTTGAACGTGGGTCGTGGTTAAAGTCACACGATACTAACGGCTCATTGGTAAATCCGACCACGCCAGAATATGAACCTTCAGTTGCTTGTTTAAGCACTCGGTTCACGGTTTCGATATCGACGCGCTTATTGAGCGTAACGGAAAGGTCGATTGCGGTGACGTTAATGGTCGGCACGCGTACAGAGATAGCTTCAAACTTATCTTTCATGTGCGGCAAAATACGCTCAATACCCCGGGCAAGTTTAGTATCGACAGGGATGATTGATTGACCAGCGGCGCGGGTTCTACGTAAGTCGTCATGATAGGCATCGATCACTTGCTGATCATTCATTGCCGAATGGATAGTGGTAATCGCACCACTTTTAACTTCAAAATGCTTATCGAGCACGTCGATCACAGGTACGATACAGTTAGTCGTGCATGATGCATTCGACACTATGGTATGTTCGGCTTTGAGTAAATCTTGGTTAACACCATAAACAATGGTGGCGTCGACATCGCTAGATGACGGGTTACTGATTAGAACTTGTTTAGCACCCGCTTTTATATGCGCTTCACATTGCACTCTGTCATTAAGCACGCCCGTCGCTTCATAAACAATATCAATATCCAGTTCTTTCCAGGGCAGATTTTCAGGATTAGGTTCATGCAGCAATTTAATGGCGTCGTCACCAATAATCATATGCTGATTATCAAGTGACACTTGGGTGTGGAAGCGCCCGTGGGTGGTGTCGTACTGAGTTAAATGAAGCATCGCTTCAGGTTTGGCCAACTCATTAATCGCCACTATCTGAATGCGGTCACGTTTGGCAGATTCATACACTGCACGAAGAATTGAACGACCGATACGGCCATAACCATTGATAGCGACTCTGATCATGTAAGCTTTCTATTTCCTTTAACAGCTTAATTATTGATACGACAACGGCCTACCTCAATAGGTAAGCCGTTGTATCATAAATGCTTAAAGTAAAAAATACGTAAACAATTATTCTGTATCATAGAGCAAATTATTGATGCAATACACTGATTAATCTTTCGACTCGCGCCTAGGTTAACCGCCCATTGCATCATTAGCTCTGACACGTTAGCTGATTATAGTCCGTTAACGGTTGCTACAACGTTTTCAACAGTAAAGCCAAAGTACTTCAACAAGTCGCCACCAGGAGCAGACTCACCGAAGGTGCTCATGCCCACAACTGCGCCGCCAAAGCCAACATACTTGTGCCAGAAATCAACGTGAGCCGCTTCAATCGCAACACGCTTAGTCACAGAGGCTGGTAGTACA
The DNA here is from genome assembly GCF_052977265.1 of Shewanella sp. 0m-8. Classification (NCBI taxonomy): domain Bacteria; kingdom Pseudomonadati; phylum Pseudomonadota; class Gammaproteobacteria; order Alteromonadales; family Shewanellaceae; genus Shewanella; species Shewanella sp. 0m-8. The sequence goes on from NZ_JBRIMB010000002.1 coordinate 158,050, forward strand.
GACTCTTTATAAGCCGCATCTTGCTTATCGAACTCGTTAGTTGACGGCATAGACACAACGCGAACCTTTTGTCCTTGCTCAGTCAGTACTTTTGCAGAATCTAGTGCTAGCTGAACTTCAGAGCCTGTAGCAATCAGGATTAGGTCTGGTGTGCCAGCGCAATCACTTAGTACATAACCACCTTTAACAACGTTCGCTAACTGCTCTGCAGTACGTGTTTGCGCAGCAAGGTTTTGACGACTGAAGATTAGCGATGTTGGCGCGTTACGGCGCTCGATTGCATTCTTCCAAGAAACCGCAGTTTCAGCCGCATCACATGGACGCCATACCGTCATGTTTGGTGTCATACGTAGGTTTGCAAGCTGTTCAACTGGCTGGTGAGTTGGACCATCTTCACCTTGACCGATAGAGTCATGGGTATAAACGAAGATGTTCTGAATGCCCATCAATGCAGACATACGTACAGCATTACGTGCGTATTCCATAAACATCATGAACGTTGCGCCGTAGTTGATGAAACCACCGTGTAGAGAAGCACCGTTCATGATACCGCTCATGCCGAATTCACGTACACCGTAATAGATGTAGTTACCGGCTGGATCGTCTTGAATACCTTTAGAGCCTGACCAAAGCGTTAGGTTAGAACCGGCTAGATCTGCAGAGCCACCTAGCATTTCAGGTAGGATAGCGCCAAATGCACCAATAGCATTTTGTGATGCTTTACGGCTAGCAATGCCTTCTGCTTTATCTTGACACTCTTGAACGAAAGCTTGTGCTTTCTCTTCAAAGTCAGCAGGTAGGTCGCCAGAAATAACACGACGCTTGTATTCAGCCGCCAATTCTGGGAATGCTGCTTCATATGCTGCGAACTTATCGTTCCAGTTAGCTTCGTTAGCTTGACCCGCTTCTTTAGCATCCCAACCCGCGTAAACGTTTTCTGGGATTTCAAATGCACCGTGGTTCCAGCCAAGGAATTCACGAGCCGCTGCGATTTCAGCATCACCTAGTGGTGCGCCGTGACAGTCGTGGCTGCCAGACTTGTTTGGTGAACCAAAACCGATTGTGGTTTTGCAGCAAATCATTGTTGGCTTGTTAGTAACTGACTTAGCTTCTTCGATAGCTGCGCGGATTGCGTCGCTGTCGTGTCCGTCTACGTTAGCAATGACGTGCCAGCCGTAAGACTCAAAACGCTTAGGCGTATCGTCAGTGAACCAGCCTTCTACGTGACCATCGATAGAGATACCGTTGTCATCCCAGAACGCGACTAGCTTGCCAAGACCTAGGGTGCCGGCTAGTGAACATGCTTCATGAGAGATACCTTCCATCAAACAGCCATCGCCTAGGAAGCAGTATGTGAAGTGATCAACGATGTCGTGACCAGGCTGGTTGAACTGTGCAGCCAGTGTCTTTTCAGCAATCGCCATACCTACAGCGTTACTGATACCAGCGCCTAGTGGGCCAGTTGTCGTTTCAACACCGGGTGTGTAACCGTATTCTGGGTGTCCCGGTGTTTTAGAGTGAAGCTGACGGAAGTTTTTCAACTCTTCGATAGGTAATGCGTAACCTGTAAGGTGCAGCAAAGAGTAAATAAGCATAGAGCCGTGGCCGTTAGAAAGGATAAAGCGGTCACGATCAACCCAGTCTGGGTTGTTTGGGTTGTGCTTTAGGAAATCGTTCCATAGCACTTCAGCAATATCAGCCATCCCCATTGGTGCACCTGGGTGACCAGAATTGGCTTTTTGAACAGCATCCATGGTCAATGCGCGGATTGCGTTTGCGAGTTCTTTACGAGATGACATGCTCTCTCCTGCTTCGTTTTGAGGTATTGAGGCTTAGATTGAGAAAAGGGCCACAAATTTGTATTTGCTTTTCCCTTCCCTACAGCAAATTTTGGAGCCATATTTTCGCCTACTCGCCAGTAGGACGCAAATTTAATTCACCCAGAATGAAAAATATTGGCACTTTTAAGTGAGATGAATGAAGCTTGAGCAAATTAATGCCATCAAATAATAGCTTTTTTCTATTTCAGCGGTGAGTTTTTGGCAAAAATGGGCAAATTATTGATCATTCCTAAATCAGAACGCTGCGCATAAAACAGTAAAAATCACCTTTACTTACATAGATCTAATGTAAATCAAAAACCCTATTAAATATGTATCTAGCAAATAAAATGCGCGCGTGACTGCACAAAATTTAGTGAAAGGGGTGTCATCAACTCTGTTTTACACTAGAATAGCCGTCTAGATGTAGATACTTCTACACATTCAAATTGTTTAAAGACGAGATTTTCCATCATGGCAAAGCACTTGTTTACCTCTGAGTCGGTCTCAGAAGGTCATCCAGATAAAATCGCCGATCAGATTTCTGATGCGGTACTAGACGCAATTTTGGCGCAAGATCCAAAAGCTCGTGTAGCATGCGAAACTTATGTCAAAACTGGCATGGTTATGGTTGGCGGCGAAGTTACCACTTCAGCTTGGGTTGATATCGAAGAGATCACCCGTAAGACTGTACGTGACATTGGCTACACTCACTCAGATATGGGTTTTGATGCCGACTCTTGCGCCATCCTAAACGTAATTGGTAAGCAGTCTCCAGACATCAACCAAGGTGTTGACCGTGCTGACCCTAAAGAGCAAGGTGCTGGTGACCAAGGTTTAATGTTTGGCTATGCCAACAACGAAACCGACGTACTCATGCCTGCGCCTATTACTTATTCGCACAAGCTAGTTAAGCGTCAGTCTGAAGTACGTAAAGACAAGACACTTCCATGGTTACGTCCTGATGCGAAGAGTCAGGTTACTTTTGCTTATAACTCAGATGGCAGCATTGCTGGTATCGATGCAGTTGTTCTATCTACGCAGCACAGCGAAGATGTGACTCAAGCAGACCTCATTGAAGGTGTAATGGAAACCATCATCAAGCCAGTATTACCGGCTAAGTGGTTATCTAAAGACACTAAATACTTCATCAACCCAACTGGCCGTTTCGTTATCGGTGGTCCAGTAGGTGATTGTGGTCTAACGGGTCGTAAGATCATCGTTGACACATATGGTGGTATGGCTCGTCACGGTGGTGGTGCTTTCTCTGGTAAAGACCCATCAAAAGTTGACCGTAGTGCAGCATACGCAGCACGTTACGTTGCTAAGAACATCGTTGCAGCAGGTCTTGCAGACCGTTGTGAGCTTCAAGTGTCTTACGCTATTGGTGTTGCAGAGCCAACTTCAATCAGCATCGAAACATTTGGCACTGCTAAAGTTGGCGAAGAGCTATTGATTGACCTAGTACGTCGTCACTTCGACCTACGCCCATACGGTCTAACAGAGATGTTAAACCTAGCTCGCCCAATCTACCAAGCGACGGCTGCATATGGTCACTTTGGTCGTAACGAGTTCCCATGGGAAGCTACTGACAAAGTTGACGCACTACGCGCTGACGCAGGTCTTTAATCGTTATCGATTAGTTCGGCGTTGCTGGTTCAACGCTAATATAAAACCGCCTAAGGGCGGTTTTTTTATGTCTGGAACATTTATGACGATTTACCATGGATGACTTTTTCAAAATAATAAATCGTCGTTGTGTCCGGAACATTTATGACGATTTACCAAGGATGATTTCTAGCTTGGTTAGATATATGGAACCAAGTAAGTAACTTTATCTATTGTGGTTCCAACTGCCTGCGGCAAGCGTATGTGCAGATACAGCTTAGGCTCGCTACAAGCACGTCTGACCTCCATGGATGGAGGGAATGCCAAATTCTGTATGGAACAGAATCAGCCCTGTGAGCTCAACGAAAACAAAAAACATCCTTGTTAAAAAGCCAGTTCGGTATCCATACCTCTCGTTCAAGAGCCTGATAACTTCGTTATCTTTCACCCTGTTTTCGATGGCCTAATCCGCATCTACACTAGGTTTCAGACGCAACCATTTCGCTCCTTAGTACTGATTAAGAATAATTCGATTATTCCAGTCATCTACAACTAGCTGTAACTCCACTTTGGTGCGACAATCTTGCTTTGAAGACTAAGCCAAAACCATTTTGTTTATGACAACTGCAATGAATACAAAGCTGCAATTAACTTGGTTAGCGCCTGATGAGCGTATCGAGGTGAAGAAGTTCTATCGCCAGCATATGCCTTATGCACGCTTGTTGCAGAAAGAGTCTATCTGCGTGTTAACGCAAACTGACCCAAACCTTGATAGTGTTGGCGAATTCACTTCCTCTAAAACTATTTGCTCTGAGATAGTAGCCAGCGCCCGTATTCGGCCTATTGGTCAGTTAGCTATTTTAACCGGCATGTTGGTGCATCCCGATTTTCGCGGCCAAGGTGTGGGGGATAAGTTGATGGATGAACTTTCATCCGTTCTCAGTGATGGTAAGACGTATATTTTTGCTTTGGCGCATTTAGAAGGGTTTTATTCACAACATGGGTTTTGCGCTGTGTCATCAGCACCAAATGATATTCAACAATTGTTTTTGAAATATCAAGGTTCTGATAAGGAACTTGTTTTAATGGGTATTGTTCCCACTGTCTAGTGGGGATGAGGCCTTACGGCCTTTGACGCAATCAAGCTTCGTTTGACCTTATAGTTAGACTGCGTCTAACAACTAAAGTCGTGGCCATGCCACTTATCAGGCTGCACCTGACCAACGTCGTGGAATTCCATCCCACACCCGGGCAAGGAGGACTGCTCGTCCTTATCCTCCTTGCATCCACCATGACGCCCCGACGAAGTTACATGCATTAGATACGAGCCTCATACTCCAATAAAAATCGCCTAACGGCTCAGATGGGACATCCATGTCCCCCCGAGCCTGAGCCATCATCCATGATGCTCCACGGCATTTTCATCTACGTCTTTCGGCAACTCCGATGGGGAATAGGTGTTTTCTGTTAGTTTCATAAGTCACTTTTCCCTTTATAAGTATTGCTTCGAATCAGCATCAGTACCAATGTTCACTTTTCGGCCTTTTGCTCGTTTATCGTGCACGACTCTGGTAAAGTACTTATTAATCCATAACTTTACTTCGTCACAACTAAGATAACAGGGTTATTAAATGAGCATACGCGATGAGCAAATATACGTGTATGCCCACTATATAAATGGAGTTTTTTTGAACATCTCTAAATACAAAACAGAGATTTTAATTATATCTTTGGCAATTTTGTGTATTGCTAGCGGACTTTTAGTTTCAATCATAAGCTTAGATTGGTCATGGTTAGAAAGATCTGGCTCATTAGTTGTTATCATAGCTATTTCAACATTTTGGAAATTTGGTTTAGCTAGACGCAAGAAACTATCAGAGTCATTATTAAAGTATAATTCTGCAGTCGAAGAAATGGGCACGCAGGTCAGAGATATGAACGCTGAACCTTTTATTGCTTTAAAAGTTAATGTGCCTAACGTAGAACAATCGATTAAAAATAACGAAGAAAAGTATGAGCGATTAACTAAGCTTGAAATTATCTTGGGTGGCATAGGTACATTTATTTGGGGTTATGCCTCTCCAATATTTTGTTATTTAGCACCAATTCAGGCTTGTACCTAATAAGCCTTAAAACGAAACAAAAAATAGAAAGCTATTGTTCGTTTAATTTGACAATTAACAGCCATGGATGGAAGTGAGTTTGGATTCAACAAACATAAAAAAAATCATAAGTATAAACTTTATAGGTTCAAAAACTGCTGTTCTTTCAAGCTTAATCGAAGATATACCCAAAAGTGAAACCGAGATACCAGCAGGAACATTAGTTCTTGCCCCAGCTATACAGGGTAATTTTATCTTTCGTCGATTAGATAAACCTAAGTTATCAAAATATAGTGTTATCCCTTTCGTACTGTCTAAAAAGGGCATTGACCTTGGTATCACGGAAGAATATCTACAATGGTTTTTTACTCATGACTGCTTATCTGAACATTGGAACGATGTGGCAATAGGAGGGGTACTAAGACTGATTCCCACCAAAATTTTGCTAAATACAATAGTGCCGATACCTAAAAACAAAATTACTGGCTCGATCAAATCCGAAATTGCAGTAACAAGTCCCTTTTGCGATTACATTAAAACGTTCTATGAACAATATAGAATTAACTTCAAACATGAACAATACAGCACTTGTGCAATACTCGCAGGAGTAATTAGTGAAGCGATTTTATATCAGCTTTTGCTTGAAAATGACGTTAAACGAAACCTGTTGGACAACGATAGCAGTTTAGGTCTCGGTAAACTAGTTACTTATTTGGAACTTTTACAGCTGGATAAGTCGTTAGAGCTTAACTTACAAAATTTCAAAGCAATCAACAAATTACGTAACTCTAGCGTTCACTTCGGTAAGGCACGTCGAGCTAAAGAAGTTAGAACTATAATAAAATCTGATCTTCGCGTGTTTGATGAAGTTGTCAAACAGTTTGGGATCTAAGCACTAACGAACGACCATGGCTAAATACCATAGAGCTACTAATTCATTGGATAAGTGTGGTCAGATTAAACTTTCTACAAGACTCACAGAAAACGCCAAATCCCCATCGGAGTTGCCGAAGTGCGGAGATGAAAATGCCGTAGAACCATCATGGATGATGGTTCAGGCTCGGCGGGACATGGATGTCCCATCTGAGCCGTTAGGCAATTTTTATTGGAGCATGAGGCCCGTATCTAATGCATGTAACTTCGTCGGGGCGGCTCGGGTGATGCAAGAGGGGGAAGCTGTTGTCCCCCTTTTGCCCGAGTGTGAGCTGGAAGCTCACGACTTTTGTCAGGCGCAGCCTGATGCATTACCAATGTGGCAACGCCACGACGTTAATTGTTAGACGCAGTCTAACTCAAAGGTCAAACGAAGTTTGATTGCTTCCCGCTGTAAAGCGTAAAGTCAGACGCAACCTGACAACCATCACTGATTGGCCAAAACCTCTTCCAATTTAAGCCCGGTTAAATCTCGAATCGTGCGCCATAAATAATAAAAGGTGCCCATCATCATCAACATCGATGGCACGGCAATCATTGGGTAACTGTATAAGCTCAATTGCCCCAGCTGTTCATTGAACTCAGGGGTCCCAGTAGGGCTGGTGACTATCCATTTCGCCAATATGTAATTCATGGTGGCCGAGAACGCAAACGAGCCGGCAACAAAATAGGTGGCTGTCATGAGTCGCTTTTCAAACGCCGCCATACAATTGTTCTGTTGTAAGCGCTTCATGATCTTATCTACGTCCATCACCGCTGGATTAAAGACCAGGACTTTAATTAGTGGCTTAGAAGTAAAAGTCGAAATAAGCACTGCAATGCCGATAGCGGCTGGAATCGCGGCTTCTTTAATTGCCAACCATTTAAGGTCAAGCTCCAGTAAACCAATGCCGCCGGTTAGCAGCACATTGGCTAAGCCAAGCAGAGCAATAAAATTAAACTTTTTATACTTTATTAGCTCAAATATGCCCCACCCTAGCGGAAAGCTTAACGCCAACATTAATCCACCACTCGCCCCGAGCTGATCATCACCACTTAGCTTCATTAGAATAAAAGCGGGGATGACGATACTCACTAACAGGTCAACCATAGGCCGAGGTTTATGTGTCGATGTACTACTCATATGTTGTTTTCCAGCCGAAGCATATAAGCTTCGAAAAAATTTAAAGATAAACCAGCGCTGCTTCTATGATCTTAGACTAGCCACTCTATGATGCCAGCATTGATACTAAACCGCGTACAAGGGCGTAAAAATACCTTTTTCTACCTCAGGAGTCACTCTTGTTCAAACATAACTGAGACTCAGCATGTTAGCCGCTACAATGTCTGAAACTGTACAAAAGAAAGTTGGCGACTCTTCTATGCCGAATAACCATTCCGTTGAGCAAACTCCAATCGCCATAAAAAACAGCTGTTATCTATGGCGATTATCGAAATGGATTGGAAACTATTTATAAAAAGAGCGTAAACAGAGGAAGCCGTTGCCCCGCTTTATAGAGTGTGAACAAGAGGCTGACACTCTCTATCAACAATGATCAAAATGTGCGTTTTCCATGCACATAAACTCAACTTGTTGCATCGACAAGACTGGCGGTTGTAGAACCTGTATCGACTCTGGATTAATGTCATCTAAACTCGCTACTTCATCAATCGCATTGCCGTAAGAGTTAGTTCGACCACAATAGATAAAATGCGTGTGCCAACGCACTAAGTACGCAGTTTGTGTTTTACCTTCAAAGGTTAATTCTGCTTCTAGCGCATGACACTCTTGGCCTTGGGCCGTTAATACCGCAACCACCAACTTAAGGTTATCAAACCCAGATAAGTTTAATGTTAGATACGGAGAGAAAATGGCTGCTACTGATTCAGATAACATAAAAATCCTTAAAAAAAGCTTTCGCTGGTTGGCAATACAAGCAAGTAATAATCACGGCCATCATAACTAATATAATCGACAACTTGCATACCGCCTTTACGAGTATGTGCGGCAAACGAGCCTGCGTTGTCTTCTGCGATAAAGGTCAACATATAAGGCAGTTCATTAGCGACCAGTTTTTTAATATAGCTCACAAGTGCTTCAAATATGCCCTGGCCGCGATGACGACTATCAATCCATATTGGCCCATATTGACAGCAGTTCTTCTCGGTGAGTTTTGCGCGCTCATAATCAAGACGAGGTAAACGATTTAGCAAGTTACGATAGATAGGCCATTGCTTGAAGAAAGACCATCGCCCCGCAATAACATAACCGACTATAGCACCTTCAACTTCAGCCACAACCACCCAATGCTGATCCACCAATGTCGTTAAATCGGCCTGCGTGAACGATTGCCCCTCAAGTGAATTGTCGCGCTTATCGGCAACAAGCTCATCTTGTAAGTGTTCTTGCTCCAGTGCAACTAAGGTTGCGATATCGGCGGTTTTTGCACGTCTTATATTCATCTCTGTCTTCTACACTCAATCTTGGTTCTGTTGGAGTAAAAACACTAATTAACTAGCAATTATAACTGAATAATCGTGAGGGTCGTTAGGCTTCAAACTATCGTTATTTTTTAAGGAAGTGCATAAAACTGTAAATCCTTAACCAAAGTGACCAGATGAGCATTACTTAGCCAGATACAGATCAGGTTTTTACATATTTAACATTCAAATAACCCAGCAAAGCCCGTATAGTTATTTGGCGATATAAGCTTGATAAAAGCCTGTCTAGGCCTCCATAACAATAAGCGAGCTCACTCATGTTAGCGCAAAAAATCAATCATAACATTTGGATTAGGGAACAGGATCATCCTGCTATTAGCTTGCCGAGATGGCAACAACAAGTAGACTTAATTAACGACCTTTATCAATCTGAAGCCACAGTTATTCTTCAGTCTAATGGTGATAGAGGCCAAATAACATGTAGCAGTCCCCAGCAGACAGGTAACGCCTTTGCCGCTGGCGATATGCTCGAAAGAGAAGGGCTTATTGATGCCATTTGCGAAACAGTCAGCTACGGGTTAGTGCCATTTGAACCCGCTAAGCTCGGTGGCAGCTTTGCTGTTTTTAACACATTACTCGCTATCAAGCTCACTTGGCCTGATGGCAGACTATTTGGTTGCCTTGTGATCTGTAACCCCGCCAGTGATAAAATCAGTGCGACCTCTGCAGCGGTCTGCGAAACGGTAAAAGCACTTATTCAAGGTGAATTGAAGCAGATGTATATGATGGAGCAGCTGCAGAGAATGTCGGTTCAGGACGAACTTACCTGTATGCTCAATCCTTACGGCTTCAATTTAATGGCTCCTAGGCAGTTAAGCTTGAGTCGCCGCTTTGGCTCTCATGCCGGGATTATTATTCTAGAAGATGTCCCCTCTTCCCAACATCAGAAATACACCGAGACACAACGTATTCGAATTATGGCTAGGGTTATTTCAGAAAGCATGCGTGAAGCTGATATATCGGCGCGAATTCAAAACCAGCAATTTATTATTCTCGCCTTTGTTGATAACGAGTCTAACTTAGACAGTTTAATCGCCCGTTTGCGCAAACGACTCAGCAAGGAAGCACCAGAAATTAATCTTGTCACAGGCAAATGCTTTTTTACCCCAGACACTCAATTAACGTTAATTCCGATGCAGGAGCAAGCGACTGCAGATCTTGAAAGAAATCGGGGTTAATAGAAGGCCCTGGATGCAAGGAGAAGCAGGGTTAATAGAAGTTCCTAGGTTCTAGGTTCTAGGTCCTAGGTTCTAGGTTCTAGGTTCTAGAAAATGCTAAGACGGTAAAAGCTGAAAGGCAAAGACAAAAAAGAGCCGGAAAGACCACATAGACGCTTGTGTAGAACGGTATTTATGCCGTCATCTGTGATGGGCTAAAGCCCAACCTACATAAAAAACACAATGCCCTCTTTTGATTGTATAGCAGAACAAAGTCCGCTCTAGCCGCGACTTTACGAGTGTTCTTGGCTCCTGGCTCTTTAAAGCATTTTTGTAGGTCGGCATTTATGCCGTCATCTGTGATGGGCTAAAGCCCAACCTACATAAAAAACACAATGCCCTCTTCTGATTGTATAGCAGGACGAAGTCCGCTCTAGCCGCGAAGCGTCCTCGCAGCGAGTTTCGAGCGCTCTAGGTTCTAGGTTCAAAGTTAAACCGCTATTGTTGATTTTGCTTTTGTGCCCACTCTAAAAATAGTGCGATAGGAAACGGCGACATCATCACCATTCCTAATCCTGACAAACTCGCAATAATAACCATGCCTTCAACTTGTTGTGACATATTGGACATAAAATAGATACCAAGTGCACACAACAGCATGCTTAACCCTATCCAATGGAATATTTTTAGGGTTTTAATTACACTTTTTTGCACTGCCAACCGCCTTTTATTATCGATTTTAGACTAATATATTCACAAGATATTGATATTAACCACTTTGGATCAAGAACATGATAAAACAATCCTTAATCGTAGCAAGTTTGCTATTGGGTTTAGCAGCTTGTCAATCAACGCCTCAAACTCAAGTAGAGGATTTAGCCATTGAAGGTACATGGCACATTGAGTCAGCACAAGGTCAGCCTGTCATCGATTATAGCCCTGCAGAACTGATTTTTGATGCCGAAGGTAATCTAACCGGTAACAACAGTTGTAATAACTTTTTCGGTGGTTATGTACTATCTGGTCAATCACTGCAATTACAACCCGCTGGTAGCACAATGAAAGCCTGTGTCGATGCTTTGATGGCGCAAGAGCAACGTGTAATGCAAGCGATGCCTAAAGTCACTCAAGCTGAAATGGCAAAAGGTAAGTTAGTGTTAAAAGATGCTGATGACAATACAGTTATGGTACTCAGTAAAAAGTAAGACTCATTTTAAATCATTGCTGGGCGAGCTTTTGTTCGCAAGACGTTTCATGGCATGTTTCATGGGAGCCAGTTTGTTAGCAGTGAGATAAGACATTTATGACATAAAGACGATTTTTTACCGTCCTTGGTAAATCGTCATAAGTGTTCCAGACACAAAAAAACCGCCTGTAGGCGGTTTTTTTATACGTTAAAACTCATCTTGGCAAAGGCTACTTAAGACTTTAGCTTTTCTGCCATTTCAGCGCTGTCTTCAGCATTGGCGTTGTAATGTTCAACATCAATTTCACCTTCTGATTTTGCAATCACGGTCGTTGCCACTAGATCGCCAGACACGTTCACTACGGTACGTGCCATATCCAAGATACGGTCGATACCGGCAATTAGGGCGACACCTTCAAGTGGTAAACCAACGGTGGTCAATACTAACGTTAGCATTACAAGGCCCGCACCTGGCACACCTGCGGTGCCGATTGAGGCTAACGTTGCCGTTAAAATAATAGTGAGATAATCAACCCAGGTTAAATCGATACCAAAAGCTTGTGCAACAAACAATGCCGTTACGCCTTGATAAAGCGCTGTGCCGTCCATGTTAATCGTGGTGCCAAGTGGCAATACAAAGCTTGAGATTTTCTTGTTAACACCTAGGTATTCGCTAGCACACTTCATACTCGCAGGTAAGGTGCCCGCAGAGCTTGATGTTGTGAATGCCACCGCAAGTGCATTGCTAATACCTTTAAAAAATTGAATAGGATTGAGCTTAGCAAACACCACTAAAACAAAACTGTAGAAGCCCACAACATGCAAGAAGCAGCCAATGTAAACGGCAATAATCACCTTGATTAACGGCATCAACATATCAACGCCATATTCACCTGCTACCCAAGCCATCAAACCAAATACACCGTATGGTGCTAACTTCATCACCATATCAGTCAGCTTATACATAGCCTCGGCTAAGCTCTCAAACACCTTGATGGCAGGTTTGCCATGCTCACCAATCAACACCAAAGCAACGCCTAGCGCGACGGCAAACACAATCACTTGTAGAATTTGCCCATTTGCTAGCGCTGCAATCGGGTTAGTCGGTACGATATCAATCAAGGTTTGCATGATTGATGGCGCTTGCTTAACCACTTCCGTTGTTTCGTGAGCCACCATATCTAAGCCAACACCGGGCTGCATAAAGTGACCAACGGCTAAGCCTACTGTGATTGCAATAGAGGTTGTGCCTAAGTAGAAAGCGAACGACTTGAAACCAATGCGGCCCATCTTTGCAGTATCTTGCATTGAGGTCACGCCGACAATTAAAGAACAGAACACTAATGGCACAATCAACATCTTGATTGTATTTACAAATAGCGTTCCAATTGGTTTCAAGTAGGTCGCCTGCTCACCTAAGCCGATACCCGTTAAAATACCTAACAGCATACCTATCATTATCTGTAACCATAGCGGCACAGACATCCAGCTCGACCACACTTTTTTCACCAGTGAAGGTTGTTGACTTGACATATTTAAACCTTGAAACATTTAAAGGGAGGACTACCAGCACATGACTAGTTCAAAATAACGCGGCAGTTTAGCATAAGCTTTAGAAGTGAGAGATGATCTGTATCACGCCGATAAATCCCATGGATTAGCTACAACAATAACCGCTAACGCACTGAGGAATTCATAATTTTATGCATCAAATTTTGAGGTTTTCACATTTTTAGAGAAATGCATTTGATGAAGTGCAGCGGGAGGCTGATCTCGCTCAATAAGATAGCTCCAATAAGCATCATCGAAACCTGAAAATATCGCTTTACCTTCGGCACGTAAAATCAGCCACCACCAAACGATACCCCAAAGCCCTAGAGTGAGTAACGTCAGTACAAAATGCCACACATGTTTAATCTCTTGTTCCTTTTTCATCGCGACTCCACTTAGATGAGGGCCATAGAAAAAGTCTAGCAGAGTTCGACTTTAGTCGAATAACCATGGTTAGACTTTAGTCGAATAAGAATAGTTAAAAAAATATCTGAGAGGCTTAAACTTCATGTTAAAGTGAGCGAAAAAAGGAACCCGATAGATGATAATTCGTAAAGGTCAGATGGCAGATCTGCAAGCACTGGTTAACTTTAATCAAGCAATGGCAGAGGAAACAGAAAACTTAGTCTTAGATGCAACAACTCTGACAAAAGGGGTCAATACCCTGCTGACATCAGCCGAAAAAGGTTTCTACCTTGTTGCTGAAGTTGACGGTGAAATTGCAGGCTCACTCATGGTGACATTTGAATGGAGTGATTGGCGCGCTAAAGACTATTACTGGATCCAGAGTGTGTATATTCGCCCTGAAAATCGCCGCCAGGGGATCTATGGCAAACTCTATCAAGCCGTTAAAGATATCGCTGCAGAAAACGATGGCGCGGCCAGTTTTAGACTCTATGTTGAAAAAGAAAATACCAATGCTCAGCGCACCTATAGCGCCTTAGGTATGGAGCAAAGCTACTACTTGATGTACGAAGAAAAGTAAGCTTTTATCAAAAAAAATACATATGAAAAAGGCCATCATTTGATGGCCTTTTTGCTTTTTTGACAGCGATACTACATGTAAACGCCTAGCTCACTTCAAAAATTAACCGCAGATGCTAGTTACTTTGATTGCTAAACCGCCCTGGCTCGTTTCACGGTACTTAACGTGCATATCTTTGCCCGTCTCATACATAGTCGCGATAACTTTATCTAAGCTCACCTTTGGTGCGCAGTTACGGCGCATTGCCATACGTGATGAGTTAATGGCTTTAACAGCAGCAATCGCATTACGCTCAATACATGGTACTTGAACTTGGCCAGCAACTGGGTCACAAGTTAGACCTAAGTTATGCTCCATGCCAATTTCAGCAGCCATACAGACTTGCTCAGGGTTAGCCCCCATTATTTCAGCAAGACCCGCTGCAGCCATAGAACATGCCACGCCAACTTCACCCTGACAGCCAACTTCAGCGCCAGAGATTGAAGCGTTACGCTTATATAGCGAACCTACTGCAGCCGCAGCTAGGAAGAAGCGAGTGTACTCTTGCTTGCCAACAGGCTTAATGAACTTGTCATAGTAAGCAAGAACAGCTGGGATAATACCCGCTGCGCCGTTAGTTGGTGAAGTCACTACGCGGCCACCGGCAGCGTTTTCTTCACTCACTGCCATTGCAAATACGTTGATCCAATCAACGATTTCCATTGGGTCGCTAGATAGACGCTCACCCGTTTGTAACTGGCGGTAAAGTGCTGGAGCGCGACGAGCCACTCGTAGCGGACCGGCTAGTACGCCTTCAGTTTGACAGCCTTTTTCAATTGCTTGATGCATGGTTGCCCATACTGCACCAAAGCCATCGTAAATCGCTTCTTCACTGTTGAAACACAGTTCATTCTTGAACATGATAGTGCTGATGCTTAGGCCAGTCTCTTTACAGGTCGCTAGTAGCTCATCGGCAAAGTTAAACGGGTATGGCACTTCAACTGGGTTTTCAACTTCTTTGCCAAATTGTGATTCTTCAACAATAAAGCCACCGCCAACTGAATAGTATGTCTTGCTTAATACTACGTCGTCGCCACTGTATGCGTGCAACATCATGCCGTTTTCATGCAATGGTAATGCGTGGCTATGGAAGATAACCGCATCGTGACCAAAGTCGACTAACTGCTTTTCGATGCCCATTGGCAGTTTGTGCGTTTTTTCGACGTCAGCAATAAAGCTTGGGATCCCGTCAATATCTACATCGTGCGGTGAGTTACCACCTAGACCCACAATAATTGCGATATCGGTATGGTGCCCTTTACCGGTTAACGACAAAGAACCAAAAATCTCTACGCTCAAACGTGTCACTTGTTCAAACTGACCCGTTTGACGAACATCATCGATAAACTCTTTGGCGGCCTTCATCGGCCCGACAGTATGAGAGCTCGATGGACCCACACCTATCTTAAAAATATCAAATGCGCTAAACATAAAAACACCTCGGGAAAAAGAGGAAAAACCGGGAGAACTCCTGGCTTAGTCAAACAAATGGAATCATAAAACTTAATGGATAACGCCTAAGCAAGTGCTTAAACATTAAAAAGCCAGGCTATCTCAAAATGCTATCGCATAAAGAAACAACCCAGCTTTTAGCGTTATCTTTTTACATCATACCAAACAGAATCGCAGTCATAGCAAGTAGACCTGCAACCACAACAAAGATGTTGCTGAAACGACCACGGTATGCAGCTAGAGCTGGCACTTTGTGAATCGCATACATTGGCATTAGGTAAAGAATCGCAGCGATGATTGGACCACCTAGCGCTTCAATCATACCCAAAATGCTTGGGTTGATAATGGCCACGCCCCAGATAGTGAAGAACATGAAACCTAAAATAAACTTGTTCAGTTTAGAATCAGAAACTTCTTTTCCACTCGAACGTAGTTGCTTAGTGATTAACCCTTTCATGCCTTCAGTCGCACCCATGTAGTGACCGAAGAATGAAGAGATAATCGCAACGAAAGCAATGAATGGACCGAAGTAGCTTACAAAGCCACTTTCATGCACGTTTGCCAAGTAAGAAAGAATTGGCAAGTTCATCGATTTCGCTTCAGCAAGTTGCGCTGGCGATAGTGCTAATACGCATGAAATTACAAACATCATCACGAAACCAACCAACATAAATGTAGTGTTACGTAAGATCACGTCTGCTTTGCGTGCTGCATTTTTACCATGTTCACGCTTCAATGACACAGAGAACTGTGAGATCGCTGGCGAATGGTTAAAGGCAAAAATTAGTACTGGGATAGTCAACCAAACCGTACCTAAGAAGTCTACAGTGTCTGGCACAACTTGTAGCGCATCTGTTTTCCAATCAGGGATCAGATATACAGACATGAATGCTAAAATCGCAACTAATGGGTATACCAATAGCTGAGTCACTTTAAGCATCATTTTTTCACCCGCTACCATCACTGACATCATGCCAAGAATTAATACTCCTGATAAAATGAAGCGTGGTGGTGATGCCATGCCTAGCTGGTTTACAATAAAGCTATCAACAGTGTTGGTAATACCCACACCGTAGATTAAAACGATTGGGTAGATAGCAAAGAAGTAAAGCAAAGTAATTGCCTTGCCCGCACCCACACCAAAGTGCTCTTCCACTACGTGGGTGATGTCACTGCCTGGCTTGCTTGATGAGCAAACAAAACGCGACAAACCACGGTGAGCGAGGTAAGTCATTGGACCGATGATAGCAACCATCATCATTAGTGGCCAAAAACCGCCCATACCTGCGTTAATTGGTAGGAATAAAATTCCGGCACCGACAGCAGTACCGAACAAACTCAACATCCAAGTCGTATCTTGACGTGTCCAAGGCATTGACTTAGTCGTTGCCGTATCATTTTGTACCACTTCTTGTGTACAGATCGCGTCTTTTTGCATTCTTGTTACCTTAAAGGTGCTGACAGGCACCGTTTAATTTTGATCTCAGGAGTAATTTCGCGGTTAAGAGTATCCTAATGCATCCGCTAAATATTGATCTGGGTTCACATTCTGTAATTGATTTTCAAATCGTAATCAAATTGAGAGCTAGATCGCTTATTTGATGTAATAAGTTTTCATTTGTTCATCACAAACGCAACCGAATCGAACCTTAAACTAACATTAAGTTTACGTAAATCATGAAATACTCATGTACAGCCTCTAATCTTGAAAACTTCTGAACGGACATAGATCGCAAAAATACCAATTTACCGACACTGACCATCAACTCAATGTCGGTTTTTGAAGCGTGTCACAGCTTTAAAAGGCAAAATTCACCCTCTTATTAGGTAATCTAATGATAAATTTTGTTAATTTATATTGAACATTAGTTAACCAGCGTTAAATCCATACAATTAATCCTTTTTCAGGCCAATTATTTAATGGTGAAGATAAAGATAAATTACAATAAACTGGTGGGACAAAAGAGTTCCCTACTCGAGAAAAGATAACCAAAATGAAAGACACAATAACCATCATCGTGGGCTCAAAGAATCCCGTTAAAGTGGGTGCGGCTCAAAGCGCCTTAACCCGCCTTTTTCCCGATTGCCATATCGAGTGTCAAGGAGTGCATGCGCCGTCATTAGTGGCTGACCAACCGATGAGTGAAGCAGAAACAAAACTAGGCGCAATCAATCGAGCCAAATATTGCCAGGACAATTATCAAGCCGATTACTATATTGCGATGGAAGGCGGCGTTGACTTGTTTGATCATGGTCCTGCGACATTTGCCTATATCGCAATTGCACATAAAGCACAGGTGAGCGTGGGGCGCGGCGCACAACTGCCCTTACCCATGCAGGTTTATCAAGCGTTAACCCAAGGCCAAGAGCTAGGCCATGTGATGGATGACATGTTCAATACGGTCAATATTAAACAGAAAGGCGGCGCGATAGCCTTGCTCACTGAAGGTCATGCAACGCGTCAGGGGAACTATACCCAGGCGATCATTCTTGCCATGGCGCCTATGCTACACCCGCATCTGTACATTAATTAGTCATCGATTTATTATTTTTATCTTAAGATACTTGATTTTGAAAAGTAGTCCTCGTAAGTTAGGTGTTAATCGCAACTAAACAAGAACTGTTCGATGAATCAAGCTCAAGATAATAGCCCTTGTGTCGCTTCTCAATTACGCCGTCTCTCTAGGCAGCTTATCCGTCAACTAGGCATGTTAAATGCTGCCTGCGGTAATCAGCCTCTCTCCCCAGTTCAAGCTCATACGCTAATTGAGTTAGGCGAGAACACCTACTCTATTAAGCAATTGGCCGATATTCTCAATATCGACAAATCCAACGCGAGTCGAGCCGTCAGCCATCTGGTCGATAAAGGCTTTGCCAAGTCACAATCTAACCCAAGAGACAACCGCAGTTTAGTGGTGCAAATTAGCCCCAAAGGCAAAAAGCAGCTGGCCCTGTTAAATGAGCAGCAAAACCTACAGTTTAGTGAAATTATGGCCCAGCTCCCCGCTGAACATATTGCCGAGCTAGAGCTATCACTTAGACGTTATAACAAAGCTGTGATGCAATCTAAGTCGCAGCAAGGCTATTGCATTAGAAGCATTACAGCCCAGGACAATGAGCAGATCGCCCAGGTGATCCGCCAAGTCTCCGCCGAATATGGCCTAACAGCAGATAAAGGCTATGGCGTAGCCGATAAGACCCTAGATAGCTTGAGTGAGGTTTATCAGGCTCAAAACGCCCATTACTGGGTCATAGAGTTAGAGGGCAAGATCCTAGGCGGTGCAGGCATCGCCCCATTGGCAGGACACGCTGACACCTGTGAACTACAGAAGATGTATTTCTCCACCGAGCTGCGCGGCAAAGGGTTTGCTAAGCGCCTAGCCTTGCAGGCCATCCGTTTTGCTAGTGAGCAAGGTTATACCTCCTGTTATCTAGAAACCACTGCTAATCTTATTGAAGCGATTAAGCTCTATGAGTCGCTAGGCTTTAAGCATCTCGATAGGCCAATGGGTGATACTGGCCATGACGCCTGTGAGATAGCCATGCTGCGTTCGCTGTCAGTAGACGAATCGTTTTATATAAAAGAAACATTAAACTGACGATAAACTCATGGTTTTTATCGCTAAAGCTTGCTAGCCTCAAGTTAAAGTAGCCTTCGGGTATAAGAGAGTTTTTATGGAATATAGACGTCTTTCGCATTCAAGTTTACATGTTAGTCAAATCTGTTTAGGTACCATGACTTGGGGTGCACAAAACACCCAGGCACAAGCATTCGAACAACTCGATTATGCTATTGGTAAAGGCATTAACTTTATCGACACCGCTGAAATGTACCCAGTACCGCCCGAGGCTGAAACTCAAGGTGAAACTGAGCGCATTTTAGGTCAATACCTTAAACAAAGAGGTAATCGAGAGAACTTAGTGATTGCGACTAAGGTGGCCGCACCGGGTGGTAAGAGTGATTATATTCGCCCAGATATGGCGCTAGATTGGCGTAATATTCATGCCGCCGTTGACGCCTCTCTAGAGCGTCTGCAAATCGATACCATTGATTTATACCAAATCCACTGGCCAGACAGAAACACGAACTTTTTCGGTGAGCTGAGCTATAACCAGCAAGATGAGCACGAGCAACTTACACCGATTATCGATACCTTAGAGGCACTATCGGATCTCATCAATGCAGGCAAAATTCGCTACATAGGGATCTCTAATGAAACGCCTTGGGGCTTTATGGAGTATCTGCGCTTAGCCGAGAAGCATGACTTACCTAAAATAGTCTCGGTGCAAAACCCCTATAATCTGCTCAATCGCAGCTATGAAGTGGGGATGGCTGAAATTAGCCACCGCGAAGAAGTACCGCTACTGGCTTATTCACCGCTGGCTTTTGGCGCACTATCGGGCAAGTACCTTGATAACCAATGGCCAGAGGGTGCGAGAATGACGCTATTTAAGCGTTTTGCACGTTACAACGGTACAGAGCTAGCACTTGAGGCCACTAAAGCCTATGTTGAACTGGCGCGTGAATTTAATATGAACCCAGCACAAATGGCGCTAGCCTTTGTTAATTCAAGAAAATTTGTTGCTTCAAATATTATTGGTGCTACCAATCTTGAGCAGTTAAAACAGAATATCGACAGTATTAACTGCACTATTTCACCAGAGTTGATGCAACGCTTAGATGAGCTGGCATTGATTTATCGCCTACCTTGCCCATAAAAACAGGCTCTTTTAGCAGTCTAACCTTGCTTTAGGCGCTTAGATCTTACAAGATCTGAGCGCCTTTTTATTTTATCGATAACCTCGGATCGGATTAATGGATCTCTCAACGCTGCGGTCACAATTCCCAACTCTTGCTCAGTCTAATGATGGCTACCCACTGTGTTATTTAGACACGGCCGCCACCAGCCAGAAACCGCAGCAAGTGATTGATGCTATGAACCACTATTATCAGCATGATAATGCCAACGTGCACCGCGCAGCCCACCAACTGTCGGCCCGAGCCACCAGCCAATATGAAGCGGTGCGCGATAAGCTAAAGCAGTTTATTCATGCCAAGCAACGTGAAGAGATTATCTTTACTCACGGTGCCACTGAATCGATCAATATCGTCGCTAATGGCTTAACCAGCCAAATCAAAGCTGGCAGCGTGATTCTAATTGATAGCGCCGCCCATCACGCCAACATCGTGCCCTGGCAAGAGCTCGCCAAGCGCACTGGCGCGATTATCAAGCCGATTCCACTGACGGCAGATTGCCGGCTAGACATTGATGCTTTCGAGGCTTTGTTGACAGAAAAGCCTGCCATCGTGGCGCTGAGCCATGTATCTAATGCCTTAGGTACACGCAATCCGGTTAACGAGTTAGTAGCCAAAGCCAAACACGCGGGCGCCCTCACCCTGGTCGATGGCGCGCAGGCTATCGCCCATCTTCGGGTCGATGTACAAAGTATCGGTTGTGATTTTTATGTATTTTCGGGTCACAAGATGTATGGCCCTACCGGCATAGGTGTCTTATATGGTCGCTTTGATGCTTTAGATAGCTTAAGCCCATTAATGACAGGTGGTGAGATGATAAAAACCGTCAGCTTTGAGCTGACCGAGTTTAGTCAGTTACCTAATCGATTAGAGGCCGGCACGCCACCAATCGCTGAAGTGATAGGTTTAGGCGCCGCCATCGACTTTATTCAAGCACTACCAAAAGAGCAAGTACACGCCGCCGAGCAAGCACTGTTAAACTACCTGCAAGATGAGTTAACCGCGCTTGGTGATGTGGTACTTTATGGCGCTCACCGCGATAATATCGGCGCGGTAGCATTTAATCTTAGCGACGAGCACCATCAGGATGTGGGCATTTTACTCGACCAACAAGGCATCGCGGTGCGCTGCGGCCACCACTGCGCGATGCCCTTGATGCAAAATTTAGGCTTAAAAGGCTGCTGCCGTGCCTCCATTGGCGTTTATACTAATAAGGCTGATATCGACAGTTTTATTAACGCCATGAAATCGGTAAAAGAGTTGTTGATTTAAAAAAAGGTTCTAGCTCCTAGGAAAAGCAGGTTCTAGGAAAGGCCAAGACGGTACGAGCAGAGCCGGAAAGACAAAAGCAGAAGAGTGTAAGAAAGGTCACTGGTGTTGTTTTGCTTAATAGAAGGCGAACGCCCTAGAACCAAGGACCTTCTTCTAAAGTAGGTCGGCATTTATGCCGTCATCTTTGATGGGCTAAAGCCCAACCTACATTTAATACACAATGCCGTCTGTTGACTATATAGCAGGACGAAGTCCGCTCTAGCCGCGAAGCGTTCTCGCAGCGAGTATACGAGCGCTCTAGATTCTGCGAATAAGAAGGTTCTAGGTTCTAGGTTCTAGGTTTTAGGTTTTAGGTTCTAGGTGCAAGAAAAGGCTAAGACGGTAACAGTCGAGTTAAGCCGGAAAAGCGCTGCAATCGAAGGCACTATTGTAGGTCGGCATTTATGCCGTCATCTTTGATGGGCTAAAGCCCAACCTACATAAAAAACACAATGCCATCTTTTGACTATATAGCAGGACGAAGTCCGCTCTAGCCGCGAAGCGTTCTCGCAGCGAGTATACGAGCGTTCTAGATTCTGCGAATAAGAAGGTTCTAGGTTCTAGGTTCTAGGTTCTAGGTTCTAGGTTCTAGGTTCTAGGTTCTAGGTTCTAGGCAAAATCTAAGACGGAAAACAAAACCAAACACAGTTTTATTTATTGTTATATTAATCATTTCAAATTAGGTCGAGTATGAGTCAGCAAGTTAAGCCCACCCAAGCAGAGTTTTTAGCATTAACACTTGAAAGTGATGCTCAAACGACACTAAAGCTATTTGAACAAGCCGGTAACTGGCAAGAGCGTTATCGTCAGATAATGCTGCTGGGAAAAAGTCTGCCTAAACTCGATGACAGTTTTCGTGTCGAAAGCGCTAAGGTTCGCGGCTGTGAGAGCAATGCTTGGCTATATCATAGTGAAATTGATGGTAAACACTATTTTGTTGCAGACAGCGATGCTCGCATCGTCAAGGGCTTAATCGCACTGCTACTGATAGCCTGCAACGGTAAAACCAGCAGCGAAATCAGCGCGTTCGCCCCTGACAGCTACTTTACTCAACTTGGGCTACATGGCCAGCTAAGCCCCTCGCGTACCAATGGCCTACTGGCACTGGCTAAAGCGATAAAGTCTGCAGCGTAAACCAAAAGAGCTTAACGCCATTTCTTCTCAGAAAGATTCGACTTGCCTTTATTACATGCTGCGCAAAGGATCTGCAGATTCTCAATATCCAAAGCCAGTTCAGGATATTGAGAGCGAGGCTTAATGTGGTCTACGTGCATTATTGCGCCTTGGTCTGGCGTAATACCGCAACATGAGCAACGGCTACCGTACTTCATTAAGGCTTCATGCCTCAGCGTATGCCACTTACCTGAACTATAAAAATCTTGCTCAATTGGCTCACTAAAAGGTAGCTCATCACAATCATTAAAAATCTTCGGCTCAGACCCTGGAGCAAGAAATACAGCATGGCCATCGTTCACTTTAAGCCATTTCCATATCGCTTTTAATGCCCCTTTTTCAGTTTTATAAGACGCAGTTCGCCTCCTATCACTTCTAAAAGTAACCGACCACATGCAAATCCTTTTGTATCAATTAATCTTGCGAACAGGCTAACATTTCACTTATACAAGGGCAAAGTAGCCCTGTACTCGAAAGCACAAATTGTTGGGGAGAGTCTTGTCAAAAAGCAATCAATATCAGGAAGCTCATCTCAACATCGACAATGGCTCAAAGGCTAGCTGCTATTAAGCCGATGGAATGCCTTACCCGCCTGCGCTTTTACTACAAAACGCCGGAATTAAAGGCATTACACACACGAAACAGCTTGTCGAGACGCATGCCTACAAACTTACAGAGACAGATTAGCGATGGTCTTTTGAATACCGACTACGTCGGTGCCACGCTTTAGCTCTTTAACCAAGGGATCTTTTTGGCCTGAGATCCAAATTTTTAACTCTGCGTCCATATCAAACGTGCCGGCAGTTTCCACTTCAAAATGGGTTATCGACTTATATGGCACCGAGTGATAGCTGACCTTTTTACCCGTCACGCCTTGCTTATCAATTAAAATAAGCCGTTTATTGGTAAACACGAACATGTCGCGAATAACCTTATAAGCCAAGGTTAACGACTCATCGTCGGCCATAATAGGGCTTAATTCTTGGGTTAACTCCTCAAGGTTAACCTCTGAAGCATTACCCATTAGCGAATCTAATAATCCCATTGCTATTTTCCTTAATAGTGTGTGAGTGTTCGATTCGCCAACTTGTCGACGAACCTAATTCGTTGAGCGTACTTGTCTATTTTCGCCCACCACCATCATTTCACATTTCGGGCAGTCAAACACTAGCTTGAGTACATCTTTACCGATTTCTAACACCATAGGGTCGGCTTTAATCCCTGGTACCTCTTTCGGGCACAAGTTAAAGTTAAAGCGTAGGCAGTGTTTAGTCACCATTAATGGGACATCCTCAGAGATGCCGTTTTTCTCGTAGGTGTCTTGAATTTCAATCACGCCATGACGCTGGTAAAACGCTTTTGCTTGCTCGTTGGCCACATTGCCCAAATAGCTTAAGTGTCTAACCGGATAGACGGCGTCTTGATTATATTTCCACGCTTTAGGGCGCTGGTAATCGTTTACTCGTGTTAGCTCTAAAGCGGCCACAGTGTCACGACGCAGCCCGTTTAACTGTGAAGTTGGAATAAACCAGGTCTGTGCGGTGTCAATGCTGATGTTATGCGCTTTAAAGTCTGTGCTACCAAGCTTTGCTAGTTGCTTACGCAAACCTTGCTGCGTTTTTTCAATATCCGTCGCCGCCGTTTTTTCAACAACTAATGACTGCGTTGCACTGTGACCATAAACGTCGGTCATGGTTAGCGACACGCCATCAGCCGTATCCGCTAATACCAGATCAACGCCGATAATACGTTTAGATGACTCTTTAGCCAGTACAGATTCAAAGGCTTGGTTGTGGTTACGATAAATCGTCATGCCAACTTTTAGCTCTTTTGGCATACGTGCCACAAACAGCGTTAGCCCTTCGGCGCGGTTAACCCGCAGGCCCTTTAGCTTGTCATCAGACTGTTTGGCTTCGGCGTAATCACTTGGAAAGAAACACAAGCCATCGCCGTTATTGAATGTCTCATTTGAGGTCACTTCAATATAGTCATTGCCAATACGCTTAACCGTCGCCACTTCTTCACCAATATATTTAGGCGAGCGGAAGTCACTTACGCCCTGGCTGCGCTCATTAACGAAATAATCGGTGCGGCCACGGTTAAAGGTTTTTTCAGGATCAGGCGTAAAAGAATGTTCACAACGTCCGTGAGATGATGCGACAAACTCACTGCGACGCGCCATGATCTTGTCTAACTCTTGACGATAATGTGCTGTAACGTTTTTAACGTAGCTTAAATCTTTTAAACGCCCTTCGATTTTAAATGAGCGCACGCCCGCATCAATCAGGGCTTCAAGGTTGTCAGTTTGGTTATTATCTTTAAGTGATAACAAGTGCTCGTTTTGCGCTAGCACTTCGCCTTGGCGGGTTTTAAGCTCGCCCGGCAAGCGACACATTTGCGAGCATTCACCGCGGTTGGCACTGCGGTTGCTGAACGAGTGGCTCAAGTTACAAAGGCCGCTGTAGGCCACACATAATGCACCATGAATAAAGAACTCAATTTGCATATTGGTGTTAGCAGCGACATCGCGAATTTGGCTTAAACCGAGTTCACGGGCAAGTACCACTTGAGAGAAGCCAACTTGCTCTAAAAAAGCCACTTTTTCTGGGCTACGGTTATCCATTTGCGTACTGGCATGCAGTGCAATAGGAGGCAAGTCGAGCTGTAAGATCCCCATGTCCTGCACGATAAGTGCATCGGCACCTGCTTCGTAGACTTCCCAAATGAGTTTTTGCGCCGCATCGAGTTCGTCGTCCATCAAAATAGTATTGATAGCGACAAACACTTGGGCGTGATATTGATGAGCAAAGGTACATAAGCGCGCAATGTCTTCGACACTATTGCCAGCTGTGGCACGTGCACCAAACGCTGGACCACCGATGTAAACCGCGTCCGCGCCATGGCGAATGGCTTCGATACCATAGTCGGCATTTTTAGCCGGAGCCAGCAGCTCTAGACGATTATTTTGCATCTCTAATTGAGAATGCGTCTCGCCAGTAGGCTTGTCACCAGACTTATCGCTAGGGTTGTAGATGCCAACATTGCTCATAAAAATCACTCAAAAAAGGGAAATACAAATATTTTGGGCGAAGATTATAGCAAAAATGCCGAGCTTTGGCGTTAGCTAATATAAAATCAATTTTTGAGCGATTCGCTATAGGTCGGAGTGGCGATTATCACAGTAGCTAATATCTAAGGGCGATAATCACAGTGACAATTAGCCAAATGCAATTATCACAGTAGCAATTAATAGTGAACCGCTAACCAGATAGTCTCAACCTCTTCACTCGTCCACGCCACACGATGTTTTACATGGGCCGGAATATTAAGATATTCCCCCACACTTAGCTCAACCACTGCACCATCAATAAATTCCAGCCTAGCCGCGCCCTGCATCACCATCACCCACTCGCTGCGGTGTTGATCATACCATTCACCTAAAGGGGTAATATGCGCCTTAGAAATGATGCGTTCAATGAGCACATCGCCTTGCTCCACCAGCGGCTCAAACGCCTCTTCAATTAAGTCTTGTGGTAGTTTATTAAAGATATTGTGCTTTTCCATCCGGCCTCACTTTTGTCATTAACCGCAGCGCTAAGCGACTAGGATAATAATAGGCTACTACGATTATAAAATGGTGCAGATCTCCTCTAGCGACTTTTTCTGCAATGCATGTTCTGGCACGGTCGCATCATCACTTGGATAACCGGCAATAATCAACATATAGGGGCGCTCATTGCTGCTGTCGCGGCCACAGACTTTAGTTAAAAATGACATAGGTTTAGGCGTGTGAGTTAACGTACCGAGCCCTGCGTTATGTAGCGCCTGAATTAAAAAGCCTGTGGCAATCCCCACCGACTCATGTACGTAATAGTTAGCCTTTTGTTCGCCCTCTTCCTCTGAGCGTTTTTGACTAAAAATGGCAATCAACCAGGGGGCATGTTCAAGGTAAGGTTTGTCGGCATTGGTGCCTAGAGGCTTAAGCGCATCGAGCCACTCTGCACCTGCACGACCAGCGTAAAAGGCTTGCTCTAACGCCTCGGCCTCGTGACGAATTTGCGCTTTAATTTCTGGGCTATTAATCGCCACAAAGTGCCAGGGCTGATGATTGGCCCCATTAGGTGCGGTGCCCGCCGCAAGAATGCACTTTTCAATGATCTCCTTAGGCACTGCGCGGTCTGAAAACTTACGGATAGAGTGGCGGCGCTGCACCTCTTTATAGTTTTGTGTCGCGCGCTCGAGCATCTCTGTTTGAGGGTATTCGATAAAATCATTAAGTGGATGATGCGTATCTGTCATATCGGTTCCTTCACTTGCCCTTCAATTGATCTACCTGTCAGGCCTAGTGTGCCTCAACAACCGTTTTTAGCTTAGTCAGTCCTAGGCTTAAGTCATTCCCAATCATGCCCTCAAAGTCCATAAACAGGAACATCAAATTCATCGGGTACGCTAACTGTCCGTCAAAGCCCCATATCACTCGCGTTTGATCTGCAGAAATAGCCTGAGTTTCGATATAGGCCAAATCCGTTGACTCAAAGGGTTTAAAAAATCTCAGCTCATAATCGATTCGCTTATCGTCATCAATACGCATAATCTCTTGTTCACCCACGCCAACGTCTTCTTTGTCACTCGCCCAACCAGCAACAAAGCCCACCATACCGTCTGTGCCGCGGTAGTTTTTTTGCATATCAGGATCCATCTGCGCCCAAACACTAAAGTTATCTTGGTTTTTAAGCAACTTAACGTAATCGAACACTTCTGCAACGGGCTTGTCTATGGTGATTTGCGATGTCACCGAATAATGGTTAGTGACAAACAAAGCCACAATAAATGGCGCAGCGATGACCACTAATATCAAAAGCAGGAATCTTTTCAGCATTATCATTTACTCTTTTTGATAAGAAGCATGACCTATTTATACTGCTGTCGTGCGAGATGAATTAAGAATATACATATTATTAACACAATGACAATTTTGGCTGATTAATTGGGTTAACCTCTCGCAAGCCTCAAGGTATTAAAATAGGCTGGGAGAGGGTAAAAATGGCATAAAAAAAGACAAGCTATACTTGTCTCTTTTCTATGTTCAACTTTCTATTTGTTCTTTCTATTTATGTAAGTTGTTTAAACAAATAGCCGTAATCATTAAAGCCCTAATCTCGCCATCAGCTTTTGGTTTTCAGCTTCGATGTGTTTATAAAAATCACAATCTGTAAGCTTTGATGCGGCGGCTTCATCGATGACTAACACCGCATCTTGGTGCAATTGCAACGCAGAAGCTGGGCAAGCTGCGGTTAATGCCCCTTCCACGGTCGCTAAAATCGCATCAGCTTTATTTTCGCCTGTAGCCAATAACACCACCTTCTTGGCATCTAATATGGTGCCAATTCCCATGGTGATCGACAGGTGTGGCTGATACTCACCCGCGTCAAAAAAGCGCGCGTTATCATCAATCGTGGCCTTAGTTAAGGTTTTTACTCGTGTGCGCGACATCAAACCAGATGATGGTTCATTAAAGCCAATATGACCGTTACGGCCAATGCCGAGTAACTGGATATCGATGCCACCAGCCGCCTTAATTTGCGCTTCATAACCATGGCACGCTTCAATCGGGTTAGCTGCGTCACCTGGCGGCACAAAAGTGTGTGACTTATCAATATCGATATGGTCGAAAAGCTGCTCATTCATAAAATAGCGATAGCTTTGAGGGTGCGTTCCCTCAAGACCTAGATATTCATCTAGATTGAAAGTGGTGACATGTTTAAAGCTTATCTGCTCAGCCTTATTCGCCGCTATCAAGCCTTGATATAGCGAAACGGGTGTCGAGCCTGTTGCCAATCCCAATACCGAATCAGCCTTTTTCTGCAGCTGTTTAATAAAAATGTTGGCGCCGTATTCAGCAACCGAGGCACTGTCTTTTAATATTACGATTTGCATAAACTTGATCCAATATATGTGAGCGGCAGTTGACTATGTAACATAACTATAACCTCTAATGACAACGCTGTCATTAGCTATTATTTAGGCAAGTGACTCGCTCAACAGAACAGCTCGGAATCAAATGCTATCGATTCAGGTTATAATTGCGCGCTATTATTTGAGGAACATAATCATGACTGCAACGGGTTTACCGACAGAGCAAACACATTTCCACTATGTGATTTATAAGCCCTATCGATATTTAAGTCAGTTTGTACCAGAAACCCGTAAGAGCAAACCGCTACTTGGTGAGCTGTTCGACTTCCCTGAGAACACTATGGCGATTGGCCGACTGGATCATGACTCTGAAGGCCTATTACTGCTCACAACCGATGGGATGCAAAGTCACCTTATCCGCAGTAAAACCATTGAAAAAGAATACTATGTACAGGTAGATGGAGAGGTGACTCAGGCGCAAATTTTGCAGCTTAGCCAAGGAGTTGAAATTGGCATTAGCGGCGGAAAATACCAGACTTTACCTTGCAAGGTTAAACTGCTTGATCCTGAACCTGATTTGCCGACTAGAGGAAGAAAAATCCGCGATGCTCGCCATGGGCCTACTAGCTGGATTTCAATAACCATTGGCGAAGGAAAAAACCGTCAGGTAAGAAAGATGACGGCAGCGGTTGGGTTACCGACTTTAAGACTGGTTAGAGTTAGGATTGGGAATATTAAGCTTAATGCTATGCTTCCCGGTGATGTTATTCCTGTTGCCCAGTTCGTAACAGAACTGTCGTAACAAAACGGTTCACAGCAGCCAATTGACGTCGACTACCGTCTCTATTCATAGCCGCCTCTGTTAACGACCCTCTCCATTAATAATCGCTTCTCTTAATAGGGTATTAGAGGGGTTAAGCAGGATGTTAATACTTAAAAGAAATCAGTCAGATCTTCAGGCAGTTTTGGGCGACTATAAAGATAGCCCTGCGCTTCATCGCACTGGTTAGCTTTTAAGAAGTCTGCTTGCTCTTGCGTTTCAACCCCTTCGGCGACCACCTGCAAATTTAACGCATGTCCCATCGCGATAATGGCTTTTGCAATCGCGGTGTTGTGAGTATCAAGTGGCAAGCCCGCCACAAATGACTGGTCAATTTTGAGCTTATGGATAGGCAGTGTCTTAAGGTAGCTCAATGATGAATAGCCTGTACCAAAATCATCTACCGAGACTTCAATCCCCATATCCCCTAGCTTAGCTAAGCCTTGGCTGACCAGTTCGGGATCTGACATCATGCAACTTTCTGTGACCTCAAGCTCTAAACTCGTCGCAGCTAACCCCGTATCTTTAAGGATCTCTGTAACTTCATCGACAAAACTACGACGCTGAAGCTGCTGACCAGCAACATTCACCGCTATCCGTCCAAAGCAAATACCTTGCTCATGCCATTTTAGCCCCTGTTCGCAAGCCTTGATTAATACCCAGCGACCGATATCTTGAATTAAGCCGATCTTTTCCGCTAAAGGAATAAAAATCGCCGGGGAGATATTACCCAGTACCGGATCATTCCAGCGAAGCAAGGCTTCGAAACCAACCGTTTTACCCGTCACAAAGCTAATTTTAGGTTGGAACACCAAATAGAAAGCATCAAGTTCAAGTGCATCATGCAGTGCACTTTGAAGCTTAAGTTTTGCCACTGACTCCTGGGTTAAGGATTCGGTGTAAAAAGCATAATTATTACGCCCGTCATGTTTAGCTCTGTGCATCGCCACTTCAGCCCTGACCATTAAACTACTTGAATCTTGGCCATCATCAGGATACATCGCGACCCCCATACTCGCTGTTAAACGCGCTTGACCATGTTCACCTAAGGTGAAGGGTTGATCGAACATTTGTCTAAGTTTATTGACGCTGAGTAACAACATGTCACTGCTATCAATATTAGATAAAATTACCGCAAACTCATCGCTACCAAGCCTTGCCGCAGTAGCGAGGTTATTTAACCCTGAGCGAAATCGTTGACTCAGCTCAAGCAGGACTTCATCGCCGACAAGGTGACCATAGCTTTCGTTTACCTGCTTAAAAAGATCGACATCGATATAGACTAGCCCCAGACGATTTTGGCTATGACGCGCCTGTTTAAGCTCTTGCTCTAATCTTGCTGTAAGCGCCATGCGATTAGGTAACTTTGTCAGCGGATCATGAAATGCCACTTTAGCCAACTCTGCTTCACTTTGCTTTTGAGCCGAAATATCATTAAATACAGCCACAAAAAAACGGATCTTATATTCATCATCGTAAACGGCACTGATATTAAGTATTTGCGGAAATATGGCACCGTTTTTACGCCGATTCCAAACCTCCCCGTGCCATTTACCTTTTTTCAGCAAGTCATCCCACAGCGTAGTAAAAAATGTTTTCTTATGCCGGCCAGAGTTAAACACTCTTGGGTTTTGCCCTAAGAGCTCCTCTTTTTCATATCCGGTGATCTCCCTAAAAGCACCATGTGCATTGACTATAGTGCCGTCAATATCTGTGATGATCACGCCCTCGACCGAGTTTTCGAACACCCGTGAGGCTAACTCAAGCTGATCTTGCGCGGCTTTATGAGAAGATATATTACGTGAAATGCCGATAACGCCAGCCAGCTCCCCATTATCATTGATAACAGGAACCTTGGTGGTTTCCTGCCAGGACTCGGTATCACCAATATCTAAGCCTTCACATTCGCCAACCGAGACTTCTCTTCCTTTACGAATCGATTCAATATCGCTGGCAATAAAATGCTTGGCTAAACGGGATTCAAATAGTTCATCATCGGTATAATCAAGGATCTGCTCTCGTGGGCGATTCCAGGCAAGTTCTACACTTTGATTAACCAAAATATAGCGTCCAGATGTATCTTTCATCCACACATGCTCTTTCATACTGTCAATAAAGGCTTGTAAGCTAACCTCACTTGCTCTTTCACTTACCCTGCGAAGCTTATTCTGTTGCTGTTTAAATTGTCGATATACCTGACTTAGGCTTTGTTCGATACTGCTGCCGCATATTGCTAGTAGGCGTCGAATATCGGCTTGCTTTTCAGCGTGACAGGCCGCGCCTTGAGTTACATTTTGCTGACTATTGTCAGGTGATGTAATCAGGCAAATATAGCCAAACAAGGCTCCAGAAGGCCAGTTGATCGGAAATAAACACTGCAGTGAATCGTCTTCTGCCTTACTGATATCAAAGGACTTTTTAAACGGCGTGATGTCAGATTGGCCATACACTTGCTCATGGCTGGCTGGCAGCTGATTAAGCTGCTCTTCGGTCATATTGGCATAACTAATAGGAATAAGCTGGTCAGCTTGATCTATCTGTAATAACGCGGCCTTGCACTGGGCTATTCGTGCCAGCATATCGATAGATTGCTGCCACTCATCCCGTTGTGCTTGCGTTATATTGATATTAATCAAATCAATGCCCTATCAGTCTTTTAGAGGTAGTTCGAACACGCCTTATTCATGATTGATACATAAATGAGTCGTACGTTTGTTTTGCCCATCATCAAAAATTGAGCAATAAAACAGCCATAACACTAGTATTGTTAACGAAAAAAATAAAGATTAAGCCAATGACTAGCGCTAGGATATTCAATGCGCCTCAAAAGCCTTACCGAACTAATACTCTAATTGTCAGACACTTAAATCTATTTTTGATGACAGGACAAAATACAAGGGACCCAGTTAAATTTAGTTGACTTCAATCAACAAACTAGCGAGTTACCTCTCTAGTGCCCTATATACCTATCACTTATAACAATTAGTGATACCTATCACTGATACCAACTTGCATAAGAAAGTGACCAACCATAGCGTTTTTTGGCAAACTAAGCCGAAAAATGATGCCATGGTTGCTCTCTTATGAAGTCATTAATGCAGAAGTCGCCAAGCTTCCATTGGCAAACAGGCATAAAAAAACCAGCCCTAGAGCTGGTTTTTAAATCGTTACTAATGCAAGTTGGCGCAACAAACACGACTTTGCAGTAATATCCCGGTTATTTAGTTCGCTTGTGGGCGCATAGCTGGGAATAGGATAACGTCACGAATAGTATGCGTATTCGTAAATAGCATCACGAGACGGTCAATACCGATACCTTGACCAGCAGTTGGCGGTAAGCCGTGCTCTAGTGCAGTAATGTAGTCTGCATCGTAGAACATCGCTTCGTCATCACCCGCATCTTTTGCATCAACCTGCGCTTTAAAGCGGCTGTCTTGATCTTCTGCATCGTTAAGCTCAGAGAAACCGTTAGCCACTTCGCGGCCGCCGATGAAGAACTCGAAACGGTCAGTGATGAAATGGTTGTCATCGTTACGACGTGCTAGTGGAGAAATATCCGCTGGGTAGCCAGTGATGAACGTAGGTTGCATCAACTGAGTTTCAGCTGTTTCACCAAAGATCTCTTCTAGTAGCTGACCACAAGTCCAGAACTTCTCAACTGTCATGCCTAGGCTCTTAGCCAAGTCACGCATAAACTCAACATCTTTAACTTCTTCGTAAGTCATAGACTGAATGGTTGCGTTGTCAGGATTGTACTTCTTGATCGCATCCAACATGCTCAAACGTGCATATGGGCCACCAAAGTCAACTGTGTGCTCACCGTATGGAAGCTGTGGAGAACCACAAAGCTCAGTCGCGATAGAGCTTAGCATCTCTTCAGTCAGATCCATTAGATCGTTAAAGTCTGCATACGCCATATAGAATTCCATCATAGTGAATTCTGGGTTATGACGTGGAGACAGACCTTCGTTACGGAAGTTACGGTTAATTTCGAATACGCGCTCAAAACCACCGACCACTAAACGCTTAAGGTATAGCTCAGGAGCAATACGCAGGTACATAGCGATATCAAGCGCATTGTGATGCGTCTCGAATGGACGAGCAGAAGCGCCACCAGGGATGCTGTGCATCATTGGTGTTTCAACTTCCATGAACTCTTTCTTTACCATGAAGTTACGAATAGCCGAAACGACTTTAGAACGCATGATAAAGGCTGCACGAGAATCTTCGTTAACGATCAAGTCAACATAACGCTGACGGTAACGCGTCTCTTGGTCTGTTAGGCCGTGGAACTTTTCAGGCAGTGGACGCAGCGCTTTAGTTAGCAACTGGTACTGTTCCATGTTCACGTATAGATCGCCCTTACCTGAAAGGTGTAGCTGACCGGTCACACCGATGATGTCACCGATATCTAGACCCAGGAACTTCTCTTTAAGATCTTTTTGAACATCTTTACCCGCATAAGCTTGGATACGACCGCTCACATCTTGGATAACCAAGAAAGGACCACGCTTAGCCATAACACGGCCAGCGATAGAGCGCTCAATGCCCATGCCTTCAAGCTCTTCTTTGGTGTTTTGACCAAATTCAGCTTGAATGTCTGCCGCTTTGTGTTTGCGATCGAAGTTGTTCGGGTGACCGTTTGCAGGGCAGTTGGTACGAATGTGCTCTAATTTTGCACGACGCTCTGCAATTAACTTGTTCTCGTCTAGTGTTTGTTCAGTCATCTTCTTCTCTCGTTAAAGGCCAGATTTCAGGCTAGCTTCAATAAACTTGTCCAGATCGCCATCTAAAACGCTCTGGGTATTTCGGTTTTCAACGCCGGTACGTAGATCTTTAATACGTGCATCATCGAGCACGTATGAACGGATCTGGCTGCCCCAGCCAATATCTGACTTGGCATCTTCGGCGGCTTGCTTATCAGCATTCTGCTTAAGCATTTCTAGCTCATACAGTTTTGCTTTTAGCTGTTTCATCGCTGCATCACGGTTTTTATGCTGCGAACGGTCGTTCTGACATTGCACCACAGTGTTGGTCGGCAGATGCGTAATACGGATCGCTGACTCAGTTTTGTTAACGTGCTGACCACCCGCGCCTGATGCACGGTAGGTGTCAATTCTTAAGTCCGATGGATTGATATCAATCTCAATCGAGTCATCAATCTCTGGGTAAACGAATACCGAACAGAAAGAGGTGTGACGCTTACCTGATGAGTCAAATGGCGACTTACGGACTAAACGGTGTACACCGGTTTCCGTACGCAGTGAGCCAAAGGCATATTCGCCAGTAAACTTGATGGTTGCGCCTTTAATGCCGGCAACATCACCACCGGTCACTTCAATCAATTCAGGTTTGTAATCATGGGCATCACCCCAACGTAAAAACATACGCAGTACCATGTTTGCCCAGTCTTGAGCCTCTGTACCGCCAGAACCTGATTGAATATCTAAATAACAATCTGATGCATCATGTGGACCCGAGAACATGCGACGGAACTCAAGTTCCTCTAAGCGCTTCTCAAGATCTTGTAATTCAGCAGCGGCATCATTGAAGGTTTCTTCATCATCTTCTTCAACGGCAAGTTCGAGTAAACCCTCGATATCTTCTAGGCCACTGTCCATATCATCGATAGTTTTCACTACCGCTTCAAGGGCTGCACGCTCTTTGCCTAAGGCTTGGGCGTTATCTGGATCGTTCCAAACTTCAGAGCTTTCAAGCTCTCGGCTCACTTCTTCTAGACGCTCACTTTTGGCATCGTAGTCAAAGATACCCCCGAAGAAGGTCGGTACGGTCAGCGAGCTCCTTGAGCTTGAATTTAACTGGATTTACTTCAAACATGATTTAATCAACTTTTAAATGAGTTTTTGGCTAGGAAACAATGACGACACAACGCCATCGATTATCGGCTCAATTATTCACAGATAGAAAACCCGCTATTTTAACTCATGCTTTGCATGAAACATAGCGGCAAAAGCGCACAAAACAGCAATTTTATTCAACAAAGCTAACTCAAGTGCTAAAAACTAATATTTAACCAAATATTACTACTGCGCTAATCTCAATTGTTTTCATTTAACGCCATTTCGTGTCATTGCTCAACGGTATCTATTGCGCTTCCGTGACCTTTATCGCCCCGCCCTCCCGCTAACGTTATATCGGCAGTATTATCTAGCGCCACTGCGGCCTTCAACGCTTTCACTGAAGGTTTTTCGGCGCCTTGGGTGGGGTTTGCATTGAACAAAATCGCTGACTCGATAACCAAACCGCACTGTAATCACCGACAAACCACCGATGAACCAGGCCCAATGACCACAAAATGCCAACTGACGCAGCACTACCGTACACCAGTAAAACCAAGGTGCACATTTTAAGCTGCAAGTGTGAAATACCCCGCAGTTCCCACTGAAATCCAAGCTGCATTTTCTGCGTAAAAAAAGGCCACAGGTATACTCCAAGTTATAACTATTTCGCCAAGTCCGTTCTCTGTGAATGCTGATGTTGCGCCTAGGTTCTCAAAGCCTAATGAAGCGTATTCAATCAAGCTGCGACCCTATAAATAAAGGCCAATGCGATGAAACAAATAATAATTGATGGCAAGACCTTAGTTGCCAAACAACAAGACACTCTGTTAGATGTCGCGCTTAATGCCGATATTGCCATCCCCAATCTGTGTAAGAGCAATGCCCGTTATTTAGTAAAAAGCTCTTTAGTACACGATAGCAAGCAGCACTGTAATCTGTGCCATGTAGAGCTGCATACAGACGATAACAGCATTACCCATGTGCGCGCCTGCGAAACCCTTGTTAGCGATATTGCTGCGCAAAACATTCAAGTCATCACCCAATCAGCAGCGCTGAGTAAACAGCGAAAAGCGGCGCTGCAAGTGATCTTGTCTGATCACTTTGCCGACTGTGAGGCGCCTTGCCAAACGGCTTGCCCCGCGGGCGTTGACGTACAGTCTTACCTGTACCATATCGCTCAAGGCGATCACACTGAAGCCGTTAAAGTCATTAAGCAGACCTTACCTTTGCCACTCTCTATTGGCCGTGTCTGCCCCGCTTTTTGTGAATCTGAATGCCGCCGTGGCTTGGTCGATGAGCCTGTTGCTATCCGCCAATTAAAACGTCACGCCGCCGATTTAGATCTAGAAGGCGATGCGCCATATGTGCCGCCAAGACTTGCTGATACCAATAAAAAAGTTGCTATTATCGGTAGTGGCCCAGCGGGCATTTCAGCAGGGTATTACCTGTCGAATAATGGTCACAATGTCACTATTTTCGAGTCAATGCCGCAAGCTGGCGGCTGGTTAAGATATGGCATTCCAGAGTATCGTCTGCCTAAGGCTATTCTCGATAAAGAAATTGACCTGCTGTGTAAAAATGGTCTCAAGATTAAAACCGATACACGCCTTGGTCGTGACATTCACCTTAACGGTTTAATTGATGATTTTGATGCGGTTTGTTTAGCCATCGGCGCGCAAAAAGCCGTGCCAATGAACTACCCCGGTATCGAGCTAGACGGCTGTTATTTAGGCGTAGATTATTTAAAAGATTACTGCACCGACAAACAATACATCACAGGTAAAAAAGTCGCAGTGATTGGTGGTGGAAATACCGCCATAGATTGTGCCCGCACAGCCAAACGTGATGGCGCCGATGTCACGCTAATTTATCGTCGTACTCGTGACGAAATGCCAGCAGAAGACTATGAGATCCATGAAGCTGAGCAAGAAGGGATCAAGTTCCACTTCTTAACCAATCCGATTGAAAACCACTGCGATGATAATGGCCGCGTGGCACAAGTGACCTTTGAAGTGATGGCGCTTGGAGAACCAGACAGCTCTGGTCGTCGCAGCCCAACCCCAACGGGGGAGACCTTCACTGAAGCGTTCGATACCGTGATCCCTGCGGTTTCGCAAACCCCTGATATGGCGTTTCTTGAAGATCCACAAAGCCAACTTGCCACTGGTGAAGTCGCTCTTACTCGCTGGAATACCTTCGAGGGTTGCGAGCACACCATGTCGGCAGGGCAATCTGCTGGGCTCGATAAACTGTTTGTGATTGGTGACTCTCGTACAGGTCCAGCCACCGCGGTTGCTGCTGTGGCTGATGGTCGAAAAGCTGCCGATGCCATTGAGAAACTCCTTAACCAGGGTTTGACTTGTGAGCTAGTAAAACAGCCATTTAACTCAACTAAGGCCGCTAAGACTCGCGCACTAAAATCCCTTAAGGCAGATGCGCTTTATCCTGCTGCAAGTGTGCAATCTCGCAGCCTAATGCCTGAGCTTGATAAGCTACAGCGCGCCCTGAATTTTAGTGAGGTTGAACTTGGCTTTGCCGCCGATGAAGCGATGAAGGAAGCCGCGCGCTGCTTAGAATGTGCCTGTCAGGCAAACACCGACTGTAAGCTACGAGATTATGCGACCGAGTATAAGGTTAAAGCCAGCGAGCTTGATCTTAGCCAGGCGCAACATTTTAGCATTGATACCAGCGCGCCATTTATTACCTTTGATGCTAACCGCTGCATTAGCTGTGGTGCCTGTGTTGAAACCTGTAAAGGTGCCAGTGGCCACAACGCGATATCTTTTGCCAAAGATCATTACCACGCCCTGCCAATCTCATGTGCCAGCTCAAGTGAAAGTGACGAGCGCAAAGCCCCGCGTGTGGGCTTTAGCGTTAGCATGAACGACAGCGACTGCGTGCAATGTGGCAACTGTGTACAGGTGTGCCCAACAGGTGCATTAGTTGATGCTCGTGATAAGACTCAGGGCCTAACTCAAGCGCAAAAAGCACCGCTTAAGTGCGTCTCTACCATCTGTACCTATTGCGGCATTGGTTGCCGAGTTAACCTGCATGTGGATGAACAGAAAAACCAAATCCGCCATATCAGTGGTGATACATCATCGCCTGTAAATGAAGGCATGCTATGCGTTAAAGGTCGCTTTGGTTTTGACTTTGTTGGCAGCGACAAACGCCTAACCACGCCGCTTATCCGCAAAAATGGTCAATTAGTGCCTGCGAGTTGGGAAGAAGCCATCTCGGTTGTGGCGCAGCGCTTTGGCGAGATCAAACAAACCTATGGTGATAAAGCGCTAGCGGGTTTGTCTTCAGCTAAAGCCACTAACGAAGATAACTACGTTTTCCAAAAGTTCTTCCGCAGCGTTATTGGTAATAACAATATCGACCACTGCGCTCGCTTATGTCACGCCTCAACGGTTACCGCACTGCGCGAAAGCTTAGGCAGCGGTGCGATGACAAACGACATTCCAAGCATTAAAGACAGCGACCTTATCTTTATTCTTGGCTCAGATACCGAAAGCGCTCACCCGATTATCGCCTCTCGCATCAAGCAAGCAGTAAGCGAACATGGTGCTCGTTTAATCGTTGCCGATCCTAAGCGCGTCTCTATCGCCGATAAAGCCCAGCTTTATGTGGCACACAGACCGGGCTCAGATGTCATGCTACTGAATGCCATTATGCAGCAGATCATCAAAAATGATTGGCATGATCTTGATTACATTCAAGCTAGAGTCGAAGGTTTTAGTCAGCTCTATGATGAAGTGATGAGCACCGATTACAGCCCTAAGAATGCAGAGTTAATTACCGGCGTGAGCGCTAAAGATATTATCGAAATGGCTCACCTTATCGGTACTGCAGAAAAAACAGCAGTCTACTATGCCATGGGGATCACTCAACATACTTCTGGTCACGATAACGTCACCGCGATATCTAACCTGCAGTTACTGTGTGGCAATATTGGCGTAAAAGGAGCGGGAATTAACCCTCTGCGCGGCCAGAGTAACGTGCAAGGCGCCTGCGATATGGGCGCCCTGCCAAATTACTTTAGCGGCTATCAGAAACTTGACGACCCACTGGTCCAAATGCGCTTTCGCGAAGCTTGGGGCAAGCAGGATCTTTGCGCAGATATCGGTTTCTCCGCCACAGAGATGATGCACGCGTTATCTCACGGCGAGCTTAAAGGGCTATATGTCATGGGCGAAAACCCAGTGCTGAGCGATCCTGACCAAAAGCACGTATTGCAAGGCCTAGCTGCTGCAGAGTTTGTAGTGGTGCAAGATATCTTCTTAACAGAAACCGCCGAGCTAGCCGATGTGGTCTTGCCTGCGGCCGCGTTTGCCGAAAAGCTAGGGCATTTCACCAATACCGAGCGCCGAGTGCAGCAGTTACTCCCCGCTGTTACGCCACCGGGTCTTGCCAAGAATGATTGGCAAATAATCCAACTTATTGCCACCAAGATGGGTGAAGATTGGGGCTACCAAAATGAAAAGCAGATTTGGCATGAGATCACCGACGTCACGCCACAATATCGCGGCATTACCTGGAAAGTTATCGACAGCCTAACGAGCAATGGCCTCCAGGGTCTGCAGTGGCCCTGCCCAGCTGAAGGTCACCCTGGCACGCCTATTTTGCATACCAGAGAGTTTACTCATGGCAAAGGTAAGATGCGCGCTGTGCACTACCGTCTTCCCGCCGAAATGCCGTGTAAAGAGTATCCATTGGTCTTATCAACTGGACGCTTATTGGAGCAATTCCACACTGGCACCATGACTCGCAAAACCGAGGGACTCAATCAACTCGGTAGCGCTAGGGTGATGATTTCGGTATTTGATGCTGACAAGCTCGGCGTGAATAACGGTGATATGCTCAAACTCAGCACAAGGCGCGGAGAGATTGAAATTAAGGCATTTGTCACTAAACGTGCTCAGGCTGGGGTCT
This sequence comes from Shewanella sp. 0m-8, assembly GCF_052977265.1. Classification (NCBI taxonomy): domain Bacteria; kingdom Pseudomonadati; phylum Pseudomonadota; class Gammaproteobacteria; order Alteromonadales; family Shewanellaceae; genus Shewanella; species Shewanella sp. 0m-8. The sequence continues at coordinate 198,076 of NZ_JBRIMB010000002.1, forward strand.
TGTTCCTGCCGTTCCACTTTGCAGAATCTGCCGCCAACAAGCTGACTAACAACGCCCTCGACCCAGTGGCTAAAATCCCAGAGTTCAAGGTGTGTGCGGTAAAAGCTGAAAAGGTAGCAGAAGAAGTAGCCGAAATGACAGCTGAACTAGCGTAACTAGCGTCAAAGTAGATCAAAAAAGGCCGTAAGCGCATGCGCTTACGGCCTTTTTGTTGGTTTTAGTTTAGCTAGCTGCTAACTCATAAACGCGCCCACTACCGCCCCTGCAACACCAAAACCTGTCACTAGGATAAATATATTTGGCTTAAAGATTTTAAACAGACCAAAACCTAACACCACCAAGGCCATATCAAGCGGAGATAGCACAGCACTGATAAATATAGGATTATAAAGCGCCGCCAACAAGAAACCGATCACACAAGCATTCACTCCCGCAACCGCGCCTACCACTTGCGGCCGCGCGCTGAGAGCATGCCAGCTTTTAAGTGCCACCAGCATAAGTAAGAATCCCGGCAGGAAAATAGCGAGTGTCGCAACCAAGGCCCCCATTAACGGCTGTTGCACCCAGATCTCTGCACCTAAAAATGCGGCTAAGGCAAACATAGGCCCCGGCACAGCTTGAGCTAACGCATACCCCGTTAAGAACTGATCGTTACTCATCGCATCGCCAACACTCGATTGCAGTAAAGGCAGCACCACATGCCCACCGCCAAAAACCATGCTACCCACTTGATAGAACTGGCTAAACAACTCAGTTAAATTCGATATCCCAGCATGCTTAGATAACCCTATGACCACCAAGGAAGCAATCAATAAGCCGCTGAAGATACTTAACCAAAAGAAGTTGAGTTTTATCGGTTGCTGCGCCGTTGCCTTAGGTTCATCATCCTCAGCAGATAAGTAATAGCGACCCACCATAGCGGCTACGATGAGCAAGCCAAACTGTACAAGCATCGAAGGCTGCAGCAAGATAATCACGCAACTTAAGACCATTAATAGCTTGGCTTGCTTACGCTGACAAAACTGCTTAAACATAATCCAAATGGCATCAGCAACCACGACCACAGCCAGTAGTTTAAGCCCGTGGATTATTCCTTGAGTAAATGAATAATCCAGCCACTGGCTACTGGTTACTGCGAGTAAAAATAATAGAATAAACGAAGGAAGGGTGAAGCCTAGAAAGGCGGAAATAGCCCCTAACAGCCCGCCGCGATGGTAACCAATCGCAAAACCCACCTGGCTCGAGCCCGGTCCAGGCATAAACTGGCTTAACGCCACCAAGCTGCCATAGTGTTTGTCATCGAGCCATTTCAGCTCCTGTACAAAAGTCTGCCTAAAGTAACCGATGTGCGCTGCTGGCCCGCCAAATGACACTAGGCCTAACGAAAAAAAACGAAGAAAAATTTGAAACATAACCATCCATCAATATGTGCGCCAAGACGCCTTTAAAATAAGTGCTTTAAATAAGCTGCTTAGAATAACAGATACAGAATATGACACTAACGTTACAAAATAATGAAACCTAAAAAAACGGCAGTAATCTGTCACAAGTTAAACCAAGCTTGCAGAGGCGATAAGCTAAAAACAATATAAATCTTTTAGTGCTTTGCTTTACCTGCTTAGCTAATCCAACATTAGTCGCTCAAAATCGGCTAATGGCTGGCGCTTACCGATAGAGTCTTCCACCCATTCGAGCACTTCTGTTGCCGTCGTCCTATAAGTTGTCAGCTTGCCTCCATAGAGGCTTAATAACTTAGGGTGGCTTAGCTGACTTTTTTGCAGGGTATCTCTTGGGCGATCAAATGAATTGCCAGCCTGTTTTGGTAGCACTCTAATTCCACAAAAGCTGTCAACCACCCGCGTTTTCAATGCCTCTACATCACCAAACTGGGCAAAGTAGTGTTGATAAATACCCAGTAAATACGCCTCCTCTTCGGCGGTTATCTGGGGTTTGCCGTTTAACTTATCAAGCACGACTTCAGTGGTGCCAATCAAGGTATTACCATTCCAAGGCATCACAAAAATCACCCGTTTGTCAAAGCAAGACTCAAGGTAAAGAATGCCGTCATTAGCCGGAATATCGAGCAGCAAATGACTGCCCTGCACCCATTCTATGGGCTCTGCTGCAATGGGCGGGACCACATTATCTAACACATGGTTCACCCAGGGACCCGCCGCGTTCACCACCGCCAACGCTTCTACCTCTTGCTCAGCACCGTCGGCTTGGTAACGCACGATACAATGACTTTGCAAATGCTCGATATGAGTACATTTTGCATGCTCAATAACATGGGCACCTAAAGAACGGGCATTTTTTACGACCGCCTGGGTCAGAAGTTTGTCGTCTGTTTGCGCATCCCAATATTGATAAACAGCCTTAAGCCCGTTGAGTTTGAGCCCTTTGATTTTCGACCAATGCACTGAGGGTATCGATTTAAACTGCCCTAGCGCATCGAAATCGCTAAGCATGGCATACAAACTCAGTCCCGCCCTGATCGCCCATGAACTGCGACGACTGGTGTCATATACGGGAATATAAAATGGGATTGGATTCACTAAAGAGGGAGCAAGCTGTAGCAAAGCTTTACGCTCGGCCAGTGACTTTCTCACTAACGGCAGTTGTCCGGACTCAAGATATCGTAGGCCACCGTGAATAAGCTTGCTAGAGTTGGCTGATGTTTGCGCAGCAATAGTGTCTCGTTCAAGTAATAGCACACTATAACCGGCCGCAGCCGCGCACTGAGCAATACCAGCACCGTTAATGCCACCGCCAATAATGATAAGATCAACTGTCGCCATTTGTGCTCCTTAAAGTGCATCTGTTATTTTTGCTACTGCTTTAACGGCTTTTCAATCAGTGTTTCAGCCACTATTACGACAGATTTATAAAGACTGAGTAAAGTCCATAATTACCGCCACTAAATACGCATATACGGCATTGCACAATAACCTTGGCTAATAGAGGCTGTCATTACGCAGTGGAGCGAGAAACAGATCTGTTTGTTTGGGCTCAATGGTGTTTCAACGCTGTCTTTTGTCATAATCAGAGTCATCATAAGAGTAACCCTACTTTGTCCCCCGATTTAAGGCTCTAGTTCAGGCTCTAACTCGCGCTAGAGTCTAGGGCAATAAACAAAACACCTAGCATATAACATACTTATGTTATTGATAAAATTCTAACCTTAAATTGAGCCGTAAAAATGCCCCTCTCTTGATGCACGCTCAGTATTTTGTTAGCTGTAACCTAACTCACATCATCCTAGGCGACATTGCGGCATCAATTTTATGAGCCTGGTTAATAGCATATTAGGTCGTGAAACTAGGTTGTGGGTTTGGCTCTAATATCCGCCAAAGCATCATTAGAATAATTGATCTAAAGATGATTGCTTTTCAGATACTAATAGCATAAATTGCTCTCGAATTTGAACGATCCAGCTGTTTTTACGCTGTTAGTTTTTAAAAAGTTTTCATGTTATCAAGGATGTACAAAATGAAGTCTATAGCCGTAGTTGGTTTATTGTTCGCAGGAAGCGTGGCCGCACAATGTGATAACCAAACCCATATAGTCGATATTCCTTATGCAAAGAATAGCTCTTATTTTGCAGGACATTACGCATCGCAACTCGATAAGTTAAGTAAAAACACCCAAGCCAATAGCGGTTATTTGCTGCTCGAATTTAAAGTCAATCAAACTCAAACCACTGAAGAAGCGCGCAAGTATAATAAGTGGTTAGCACAAAGGCGTATTGAAAGAGTAAAAACTTACCTTGATAATGCGGCTTACCCCGCCCCCGTGATCACTCGAATATTAACCGCAAGTACCGACGAGAACCGCAATGTGTCAGTGGTATGGTGCGCTGCAGAAACCGAGCAACTGCAGATTCAAATTGCCAGTAAAGATGAATAACCGATAAAGACTATAAAAAACGCTCAAACATTAGTCAGCCCGCAGCGTCTTTATCAACAAAATGCCAACATTGATCATAGGTGCCCCAAAACAGCAATCTAGCTATGCACAACACCTATCAAACTGTTTATAAAGCTTTTAGCGATCAAACCTATGTATAACGAGTGGCTCGTTATGACTAGTTAAACAACGGCTTAATCAAGCCATTACAATTATTGCTAAAAGTTTAATTCTATTACCTAAAACTAGTCATAGTTCCCAAAAGTAATTTATTCGAGATTCCAGTAGCAAAAACCACACATTAATTTAGCAAATGCTAACTATTACAGTAAAGTATCGGTAACCTAAGTCTCAATTCATGCCTAATTTGCCTTATGGAGTTCGCATGGTCAAATCAGCTCTATTATTCATCGCCATATTTCTCTCAAGCCTTTCTATGCCAAGCTTTGCAGCTGACAGCCCAGTTAATGGTAATTCCATTAATGACACTGCCATTAATGAAGCCAATATGTGGCATTACACTAATTCCCAAGGGGAGTTAAAGGTAAAACTGTATTTCTTCTGGTCTAAAACCTGCCCACACTGCGCCGAAGCGCATCCATTTATCGACAGTCTGCCAGAGCGTTACCCCTGGATCGAGGTGGAAGATCATATGATCACTGCTTCCGGTACCATGAAGATTTGGCAGCAAATAGCCAAACAAACAGGTACAGAAGCGCGTTCAGTGCCTTATTTTGCTAGCGGTGAAAAAGCGGTGGTAGGCTACAGTAGCCAAGCTGTTACTGGTGAGTTTTTAGTGCAACGCTTAAAGTCATATTATGTATCACTTGGTGGTCAGTTAGCCCCTGAAACCGAGGGCCAATACACTAGTGCTGCTCCCGTCTCTGCGGGCCTATTTGAAACCTGTAAAGAAAGCAGCAGTGACAGCGAAGGCACCTGTGATTTAGGTTTAGATAGTACCAGTGAAATAGCCTCTTCTGATGTGCAACCCGTTGAGTTGCCACTCGTTGGTGTTGTCCACCCTGAGCAGATGTCGCTACCGCTATTAACAGTGGTACTGGCTGGCGTCGATGCCTTTAATCCTTGCGCTTTCTTTGTATTGTTATTTCTACTTTCAATTATGGTTAACGCCAAGAGCCGCACTCGCATGTTAATTGTCGGTGGCATCTTCGTATTCTTCTCAGGCTTTATCTACTTCATCTTTATGAGCGCATGGCTGAATATCTTCCAACTACTTGGCGCTGGTAGCGACGGCGGCTGGATTATTCTCGGGGCGGGTATGTTGGCGCTCGTCGCAGGCGCGGTAAACATCAAAGACTACTTCTTTACTAAAGGCGAAGTCACTTTATCCATGTCTGCAGAGAACCGCACCGGGTTGATTAAACGTATGGGTAAACTCACCAGCGCCAGCAGCATGACCGCCATGATAGCCGGTACCGTGGTGTTATCGATTTTAGCCAACGCGTATGAGTTACTCTGCACAGCTGGCTTCCCGATGATCTACACCAGCGTATTGTCGATGCATGACCTAGACACATTTGAGCGTTACATGTACCTGGTGATGTACAACGTGGTGTATGTCATCCCACTCGCGGCGATTGTTATTGCCTTTAGTGTGTCACTTGGTAAACGCAAGCTCACCGAAAAAGAAGGCCAAACCCTTAAGCTCATGTCGGGCATTATGATGATGGGCCTAGGTGGTATGTTAGCTATCGACCCGACGGCGCTGCAAAATGTGGCCTTAGCGATTGGCCTTATCTTAAGCTCTATCGTGCTAACCTTTATCATTACCCTTATTCGCAAGGGGATTGAGAAATCACGGATTGCAAAATCATAGTTTTCTTAACTGAAGAGTTAAGCTTGTGAAAATCTAGGACAGACATAGCTCTTCAAAAAGCATGAATCTCACCACGAAGCGCTGCGCTTTCACGGAGAACACGGAGGTAAAGATGAAGAGCTTAACAGGCCTCGGCTGTGGCTCTTCTCCGTGATCTCCGTGTCCTTCGTGGTGAATTGCTTTTGCCCCAAAACGTGTTTACCTTCGAATGACGGATCATTATATTTTTTGTATCGTTGCTAATTGGTAGCGTGCTTGAACTTGTAGCTTCATGGCTATCAATCGCCTCCAGCGAGGGATGTGCAGATACTGCCGTGACACGCTGCAAGTCCATCCTTGGAAGCTCGACCATGACGTCCATGTCATGGACAGTCACGGCCGCATCTACACCGGATAATTGGTGCTCTCATTTAGCCATGGTGGTTCGATTTCTAAATTGAAAATGCCCCAAAGTGTGTTTACCTAACGTATAAATTTAGCGTTAACATCATTTTTTTTAAAGCACTGAACTCACCACGAAGCGCAGCGCTTTCACGAGGAGTACGCAGGTGAAGATCTTAAAAAGCTTAAGCCGTTGCCTTTGTTCGTGTCCTCCGTGTTCCAACAACATCCGTGTTTAACCGCCAGTTCGCTATCCCTAGCTCTCGCTTATTAGCACATGGCTTCACCATATTCGCCGTGGTGAGCCACATTTATCGCTTTTGCTTTTCCTGTAGCGAACAACGAAATTTGGCCCCTTCTTTTCCGTAGGTCGGTATTTATGCCGACAAATCTAGTATAAAACCAAGATTGATGGGCTAAAGCCCAACCTACAAAAGAGAATATGTTTTCTGGCTGCTCTTCTTTGCTTTTATCATCTTTACTCTTTCTTAGCTTTACCGCTTTTACCGTGAGCGCAGCGCTCCGTAAGTGACGCTGTCACGTTCCCTAGGCCGCTGGCCGTACGGCTCTTCCCGTCTTAGCTTGAACCGTCTTTGCTTTTCCTAGGACCTAGGGCCTGCTTTTCCTCAAACCTAGCCCCTTCTTTCCGTAGGTCGGTATTTATGCCGACAAATCTAGTATAAAACCAAGATTGATGGGCTAAAGCCCAACCTACAAAAGAGAATATGTTTTCTGGCTGCTCTTCTTTGCTTTTATCATCTTTACTCTTTCTTAGCTTTACCGCTTTTTCCGTGAGCGCAGCGCTCCGTAAGTGACGCTGTCACGTTCCCTAGGCCGCTGGCCGTCCGACTCTTCCCGTCTTAGCTTGTATCGGCTTTGCTTTTCCTAGGACCTAGAACCTGTTTTCCTAGAACCTTCTTTTCCGTCTTAGCTTTAAAACCGATACACTCTGTAACACGACTGACCTTAAGTCTTTAAAGTGCGCGCCGATAACCAAATAACATTCTTAATTAATCGAGCTACATATGGCAGTTACTATTTCTAGTGCGAATCTTCAACCTAACATGAGCCATGGCGATGTTGGCGTTAAAGTCGCGCAAATGGCTAAAGACCAACAAAAAATTGAAGGTGATATCGCATTAAGTTTGATCAATGCCGCGATACCCGATACCCCACAGGCGCCTGTCGGTAACACTGGCCACAATATCAATACTACGGCCTAACTCGCTTCATTTAGTGATTCTCGGCTCTGGTTACCACTGTCGATGGATTCATATATACCCACCTTTAGATCAGTTGGGTATAAGTACCTATCTCGTCCCGCTGACTTTGCTTGATACAACAAGCGGTCAGCTACCTGTAACAATTCAGCGGCCTCCATAGATATTTGCCACTGCGCCACACCTTGAGAAACGGTGACATATTTTGAGGCTGTAGAACTCGGATGCACGAGTTTAGCTTCAGCTAATGCACGTTGGATCTTTGCAGCGACCTTTACCGCGCCAGTTAAATCCGTATCAGGTAGAGCCACCACAAATTCTTCACCGCCATAACGCGCCACGAGATCCCTCGGCCTTTCAAGCGCACAGTTCAATACCTTAGCAACGTTAATCAAATACTCATCGCCCACTTGATGACCAAGACTATCATTAAGCGGCTTAAAGAAATCCACATCGACCATGATAATGGATAACGGTTTGTCACTTCGAAGTGACGCTTTCATCTCTTGAGTTAACACCTCATCAAAGTGACGGCGATTACTGATATTGGTCAACCCATCAATCAAAGCTAAGTGCTTAAACTGCTGCATTAATTTCTTATTCTCGATATTACGGGTCACAGCTTTAAATAACCAACCAGAGATAATTTTCTGGCCTGATAAGATAATGCCAAAAAAACATAAAAACTTGGTGATGGGATAAACCAACACTTGCGAATATTGCAGTGAATGGTAGCTCGCACTAAAAATCAAAAATGGCAGAATAGTCAGTAGCATTGCATGGCGATGGGGAAATAAGGCTAACGCAAAAACCAGTACTAGAACGTCAGCTAATGACTCTATTCCCGGCATATTCTGTGCAGATAACAAGGCAAGATTGATGAGAACGTAACACCAGCCAATAGTTAAAAACGCTAGGTAGGTATATGTTTTATTTACGCTAATACGGCCAAGCCCTTTAAGCTTTACCGTAATAATCCCGATAAAAACAACTGCAAACAATGGCAGCGTTTTTAATTGGAGTAACTGAATGTCATCATAAAGGCTATCAAAATAATACGTATTGGCCAGCACCACAAATAACAGCGCACAACTGACGTAAGTCGCCCATAAAATACCGCGCTTTAAAATGGTAAACGTTTCTCTTTTTATCTGCGCGTGATATCGATGTGAATTCAGGGCCATTCTCCATTACTTATTACAGCTCTATGACTCATCCACTAAAAAAGCCAGCTTTTGCTGGCTTTATAGTAACGACTAATCGCTTTAGGCTGCAACATTATCGCTGCTAGAGTCATCAACTTTCTTATGTGTAGAGTCTTCAACTTTACCGGTATGAGAGTCATCAACATTATGACGAATTAGGTAATCAAATGCGCCTAGCGAAGCCGTTGCACCACTGCCCATGGCGATAATTATCTGTTTATAAGCGGAGTTAGTGACATCACCTGCGGCAAACACACCTGGCAATGACGTTTCACCTTTAGCATCGACAGTAATTTCACCGCGAGCTGTCATATCAATAGTGTCTTTTAACCATTCTGAGTTTGGCACTAAACCAATCTGAACAAATATGCCAGCAAGTTCAACATGATGCGACTCACCTGTTGCTCTATCGGTGTAGTTAAGGCCATTAACGCGCTTACCATCACCGGTCACTTCTGTGGTCATCGCCTGTGTAATAATCTCGATATTGCCCATCGATTTTGCTTTACGCTGCAATACATCATCGGCACGTAAGCTTTTATCAAACTCAAGCACAGTAACGTGCTCAACGATATTAGCTAAATCAATCGCGGCTTCAATACCTGAGTTACCACCGCCAATCACAGCAACACGCTTACCTTTAAACAGTGGGCCATCGCAATGTGGACAGTATGCCACGCCACTACCACGATACTCTTGCTCACCCGGTACGTTCATTTCACGCCAACGAGCACCCATTGCTAATAAAATTGTTTTACTGCGCAGCACCGCGCCACTTTCAAGGGTTAACTCAAATAGCTCACCCGACTTTAAGCTCAAAGCGCGTTGGTTATCCATGATATCCACGTCATATTCATGCACGTGAGCTTCAAGATTAGCGACCAACTTTGGTCCTTCAGTCGCCTTAACCGAGATAAAGTTTTCAATACCTACCGTTTCAGCCACTTGACCACCAAACTTGTCGGCGACAATACCGGTACGTAAACCTTTACGCGCCGCATAAATGGCAGCCGATGCGCCAGCTGGGCCGCCCCCCACCACTAATACCTCAAACGGTTCTTTTTCATTTAACTGCTCGGCTTTTCTACCGGCAGCATTCACATCAAGCTTATTTAAGATCTCTACAGTACTAATGGCTCCCATAGAGAACTGCTCGCCATTAAGGTAAACAGAAGGTACGGCCATGATGTTACGTTCATTCACTTCATCCTGAAACAATGAACCATCAATCATCACGTTAGTAATGTTAGGGTTAATCGCCGCCATCATATTCAGTGCTTGCACTACTTCCGGGCATGTTTGGCAGCTTAGCGACACATAAGTCTCAAACTGATACTCGCCCGGCAGTTGACGGATTTGCTCAATCACATCGGCATCCAATTTTATTGGATGGCCGCCGCTGTGCAGTAAGGCAAGCACTAGTGATGTGAACTCATGCCCCATAGGCAGACCAGCAAAGGTAATTTGGCTGCCAATCCCTTGACCTAGATCCGGGTTAATCACCGACATTGACGGCGTGCGCTTACCCACTTGCTCAGTCACTGAAATAAGTGAAGATAGGCTATCAATATCTGCAGCTAAAGATTTAAGCTCTTGCGCTTTTGGGCTGTCATCAATAGATACAACCAGCTCAACTGGGTGCTTGAGGTTTTGCAAATAAGTGTTCAGTTGATTCTTGACGTTTGCATCTAACATGATGACTCCTAAATATTAAAAGCTAATCTGGTATAGGTGAGCAGGCAGTATTAGCCATAATGCGGTTTAGTGTTAACCAAAACAAAGAGTGCTCACAAAAAATAAAAAGTGGATACAGAAAATAAAAAATAAAACTGTTATATAAATCGTACTAACTCATTAAAAATAAAAAAGTAAAAAAAGGCTGTAGAAATAAGAGTTTGTTCAGCTTAGCTTGCAGGGGGGCACTAAGCTGAACAATGGAGAGAGCCTGGTGAAGATGGCTACCAAGCTAACCCGTTTGGGGGACAAGCTAGCGAGGTAAACACCTTACTTTCAACTCAATCTAGATTTAGATCTTACCGACTAGGTCGATTGATGGTGCAAGTGTTGCTTCACCTGGCTGCCACGCTGCCGGACAAACTTCACCGTCGTGTGTTGCAACATATTGTGCAGCCTGGATTTTACGAACTAACTCTGCTGCGCTACGACCAATACCTAGGTCATGTACTTCAGCCACTTTAATCTCGCCTTCTGGGTTGATAACAAATGTGCCGCGTAGTGCTAGACCGTCTTCTTCAATCATCACACCAAAATTACGTGTGATAGTGCCTGTTGGGTCACCAATCATTGGATACTGGATCTTGTTGATGGTGTCTGAACTTGCATGCCATGCTTTGTGAGTGAAGTGAGTGTCAGTAGATACTGAGTAAACTTCAACGCCCATAGCCTGTAGCTTCTCGTAATGGTCAGCCATGTCGCCTAGTTCAGTTGGGCATACAAAGGTAAAGTCAGCTGGGTAGAAGAATACGACTGACCACTTACCTAGTAGGTCTTGCTCTGTCACTGGGTGGAAGTCACCTTTGTGAAAAGCAGTTGCTGTGAATGGCTTGATTGTAGAGTTGATAATTGACTGATGCATGTAATGCTCCGTTTTATAATTAAAGTTGAAAATACTATTTCTTAAAATTCAACAAACTGAATGAGTGATGATGAGTCTCTTAACGCCAGTTCGTTTTCGATGGAAGAATAATAGCGGAGCCAATGAATTAATGATAACGGGTAAAAGCTATCATGCTAATCTGTTTTTCCGAACAAGATTAACAAGCCTGCGATATCAGGCTTTCGCCTGAAAAGTACGACGCATAAGTACGGTGCATAAGTACGATAAAAAATGGACTTAAAGGTTTTAAGTAAAAGAGGGCAAGCAAATTTGGATTTTGGCACAGAGAAGCTAAAAACTATAAGTAGAAAATAGACTCGCTAACACATCGATAAGTATTAGCGAGACTTTACTCTTACTCCCAGACTTTTACTTTACTCCCAAAGGTCGAAGCGGGTTAGCGATCTCGCCAACTGAAAATCAAGCTGCTGCGATAAGGACTGCGCCTTGGTCTTGAGTGCACTGGCGGTAATGTCGCGCTTGACCTTACCCGCAAACACCACCCAATTGCCACTGCCAGTTAGGCAAGCACGTACTTCTACAAAATGCATATTAAGGTAGGCAAGTAGCTCACGGTTTTGGCTATGCTCTTTCCAGCAATTGAGAACCAAGTAGCCATCGGCTTTAATTAAGGCCGCGCACTGGGCAATAAAGGCCTGTGACACCTGCGCGGCATCCACCCCTTCCGCGCTGTAGATATCAGCAAAAACAATATCCACCTTCTTATGATCGCTAGCCTCTAGAAATTGCTTGGCATCTTGATGAATGACTTTAAGCTTTTTACTCAGCGGCAACTGGAAATATCGCTTAGCCAGCGCTATCACGTCATCTCTTAACTCTACTGCCGTTAACTTAATACCCGCATCAAAGTGGCGCAGCGCATGAATAAGTCCACCACCACCGAGCCCAAGCACAATTGCACTTTTAGGTTGGCTATAGAGTAGAACCAGCAACATGGCTTGCACATAGGTGTGCTGCGGAATATGCGGAGTGGCCTTGAGCAATTTGCTTTGTTCGTCGTTATCGCCAAACGCGAGGATCCGTGTTTCCTTATCCTCTAATACAATAAGCGGACCATATTCGTCTTGGGTTTGGTGTAATACTTGATAATCTGACATGCGTTCTCCGATATTTGGAGCGCTATTATGCGTTAAATAGTACTTTAATAAAATGGTGACGTTCTAGATGTAACAAGCGCTGATACCGCGCATGAGCAGCAACAATTAACCCACATTACCAGACAAAAAACAGCACAAAACCAAACTTAAAAACAAATACCACACCAAGCAAACAAGCACCACTAAGATCGAGACAAACACTACAATTTACCAACCTGGATTTGCTAGCGCTGTCACATTTCATTTTTGGCTTATACATACAATCAGCGCCATTCTCAATTCAGTAAAATTAAACCAATGAAAAAGACAATCTCTGCCGTCGCGCTAACGGCAATTCTAAGCACTCAACTTACCGGTTGTATGGGCCAAATGGGCCTAAGTGCTATGGTAACTAAAGCTAACCTTAGCGCGGTTGATAACCGTTATGGCCGTGCTGGTCTATTTTTACTTATGAGCCCAATTTATGGCTTCGCTGCAACTGGCGATCTATTTATCCTTAACAGCATCGAGTTCTGGACGGGCACAAACCCTATCACTGGCCGTTCCCCAGCGGTAGTCGATATGCCAGTTGAAGCTATTTTCAAAGTGAACCAACACATTGATGGCGATCTAACTAGCGCCCCGCTAAAAAACATCAAGTTAACTAGCGCTTCAATGGTAGCGACTGATGACAATACTTTGGCCATGACATTGGTTTATGAAGATGGCAGCCAACAGGTAATGTCAGGTGTTAAGCAAGACGAGCATGTCGACTTCTACCTAGATAGCACTTTCATTGCTCGCGTGAGCACTGATGAGCTTGCTGCATACCAGCAAGGTTAATGATTAGTATTTACTCCGTGACATACAAAAGGGCCAGTAATACTGGCCCTTTTTTTATTCGCAGTCTTATTCTGGAATGTGATTACACCTTTTATTGTTAGCGTTTTATGCTTAGTGCTTTATTCTTAGTTCGTTACTTCAGCGTTCGCTGAAAAAACGCTACCGCTTGCAGATACATCTGAATCGCTAACGCTGGATCATACCTATCACCCTCATCTCGCATAAAGGCATGCTGGGCGTTCACCTCCAGCCAGTTAAACTTAACCTCTTTGGCTTCAAGCTGCTCATAGAGAAGCTTTCGCCCCTGCGCAGAAACATGGGGATCTTGCTTACCAAACACCATCACCAACTCTGCAGCAATATCACCCGTACGGCTCAATGAATCATTACCTTTATCACAAGGCAAGGTGTTGGAGTGTATGTCTGTTGGGTACAAACAAAATGCCCCCTGAATATCTGGATTAAGCGCCGCGCGATAAGCAAGGTGGCCACCAATACAGACGCCCATACTGCCGATATTGCTACTGCAAAAACTTAAGCTGCGAGCAAAGTCGACCAGGGCCTCGGTATCACTATCATGGTCTTCAAGGCGCTTAGCAAATTTGTCGGCATTGCCTTTATCTTTACCGATATCATCGTACTCAAGCACGGTACCGATAGGGTTTAGTTCATGAAACACTTCAGGCACGAGTACCACAAAGCCATGCCCAGCAAGAATCGCTGCAGCTCTTGCGATTGGGGCGGTTTGTTGAAATATCTCTGAGTAGAAAATAATACTGGCAAACTGCCCCTCACAATCGGGGCGATACAGGTAGGTTCGCATGATTCCTGTTGCGGTCGAGATATCATGAACTTCTTGAGTAATGATCATCGGCTTTCCTTAAGCGAGTCAGATAAATAAGTGCAATATCGATTACTTAACCTTTAAGCGTTAATACAACTCGTTAGGGCAATGTTCCCCTGCAAGTAACTGCTTAACATTACTTAAGGTTGTATGTGCAATTGCACCTAATGCTTCTTCGGTTAAAAATGCCTGGTGACCGGTAAATATCACATTGTGGCAGGCTGATAAGCGTCTAAATACGTCATCTTGAATGATTTCACTCGACTTATCTTCAAAGAAAAGCTCTTTCTCATTCTCGTATACGTCTAAACCGAGCGAACCCAGTTGTCCCGATTTCAGCGCTTCCATGGCATCGAGCGCATTAAGCAAACCACCACGGCTGGTGTTAATAACCATGACGCCGGGCTTCATTTTTGCAAAGCTACTCTCACTTAATAAATGGTGGTTCTCTTTTGTTAGCGGGCAATGCAGGCTAATAACATCACAAATAGGATATAGCTGCTCAAGCGTTATGTACTCAACGCCTAAATCAATAACCGCTTGGTTAGGATAAGGGTCATGAGCTACCACTTTACAGCCAAAACCTTGCAATACTTTAATGGTCGCTAGGCCTATTTTACCCGTGCCAATCACGCCCACTGTACGGCCGTGCATATTGAAGCCCACTAGGCCTTCTAAAGAAAAATTTGCATCTCGGGTACGCTGGTATGCTTTATGGATTTTACGATTAAGGGTTAGCATAAGTGCCACCGTGTGCTCTGCGACTGACTCAGGCGAGTAAGCGGGCACATTAACGACCTTCATCCCTAGGCGCTCTGCAGCCTGTAGGTCGACGTTATTAAAGCCTGCACAGCGCATAGCAATAATCTTTGTTCCGCCTTGAGCGAGTTCAACTAGCACTTCTTCACATAGGGAATCATTCACAAAGGCACAAACAACCTCAAAGCCTGCTGCTAATTTTACTGTTTGCATACAAAGACGATAATCGAAATATTCAATGCTGGCGCCGAATGCGGTATTGGTGCGGTCAAAATGCTGCATGTCGTAATGTTTGGCGCTAAAAAAGCCTATTTTCATTGTAGAAACCTTACCTTAGGAGGAGGGAAAACCAGAACAGTGTATACCAATCGGTATTATGATATTAGCAGATTTGTTTGAGGGCTATTACACGATACCTAAGCCAGTTGAAGATGCAGGATTCAGCGGGCATTTTCAAGTCGTTTGGGTATACACCTGATTGAAGATGGATGTCTTTGCGAGTAAATGATAAAAAAGCGAGAAAGAAAAAGTGATAAAGAAAAAGCGAGCTCCTGACAGCTCGCCTTTCCTGCTTGCTCTGAATTGATGGTAAGAAAAGGATACGTTCTCTTATCAATTCAGACCTTTTCTATTATTGACTGAGCATAAAAATATCAATAACAGCAAGGAGTAAGCTAATGAATATGAGATTATCATTAAGACTAAACAGGTATCGATATATGCTTCACAAATTTATGACATCAGTACTTAATTGGACATGATTTATACAGTCGTCCCCGCTATTTAACTTACATAACGTCATTAGTGTCTGAGCGTGTGATCCCTCAACACTTTTAAAATGGTTATTTCCTGATAAGATTTGCCACAATCAAACAGTATAAGACTCCTTAATATGGCCAGAAAAGAACTCACTGAAAAACAATTTATGATCCAACGTTTTTCTAAGACTGCACTACGTGCTTTACACATATTAGGGATCACTGGTGCAGGCGGTGGCATTTTGTTACATGTACCTCAAGAACAGTGGCAAATATATTGGATTATGGCCATGAGCACAGGCTCAGCCATGATGCTCTGGGAGATGGTGCGAGACTGGCGCTGGTTGATCCAGCTTAAAGGCGTTCTCACTATCGCCAAGCTTGGCTTGCTAGCACTGTTCATTCCTCTTGCCTCATATAAACCGGAACTGCTCATTTTTATCGTGTTACTATCTGTCGTCGTATCTCATGGCCCTGCAGGCTTGAGGCATTTTTCAGTTGTACACGGACGCAGAATTGATGGCAGAAAAGAAGTTAAAGGCTAATAGCGCAGAATTAATCACCCAGTTTGCTACTTTATCAGACTATCTAACACCCGCCTGCAAGGTGCTAGATCTTGCCTGCGGCAGTGGCCGTAATGGCCAGTGGTTTACCGATAGAAATTGCCAGGTTAGCTACCTTGATAAAGACCTGACAGGCCTTGATATTGCTCTGCCAGATAAAACCACTGTCATCGAACGACTCGAATGGAACCTCGAAGATGGCAGTGCTCCACTCCTCCCCCAAGCTCACTACGACATAATACTGGTATTCAATTACTTACACCGGCCTTTGCTTAACCAGATTATCGATAGCATTAAGCCTGGTGGTCTGATCATTTACGAGACGTTTACCGAGCAGCAGGCTCAAATTGGTCGACCTCGTAATCCTGACTTTCTACTTAAAGCGGGTGAATTAAAAGCAATATTTGCTAACTGGAGCTGCCTACATTACTCTGAAGATCTATTCGGAGAATTACTTAACGCCAGTTATAAAGCGCAAATTATTGCGCAAAAGCCGTTGGGATAAACAGGACTAATTAGAGGCACAATATGTTTCCATACCCAGAGCAGTATCGAATCGCACTCCCGCCGATAATCACAGGTTTAATGGTGGTATGGGCGCTTCTCAGTCGACTGGTATTTGGTGACGCCAGTGTTTTAAGCCTCTATCCACTGCTTGCTCTTTTTCCTATCGTAATCATTTTACACGGCTTACTCATTTGGGATGCCAGAAGCATGGGCCGCTTAGATCAATCCTTTTATGCGTTGATCCACTGTATATTGGCCTTTGTGGTTTGGACCTTTGCCATAATGCATGTCAACGGTAATGGATTTTCATAACGCTATTGCATCAGCTTTCAACTCTTTGCTAGGTCTGCATTGACGAATAACGATTGGTGTCGATTGTAGCCACAATTATCTTAAATCTGCTTGCATGAAGAACAGTCTAAGAGGTATCTTTGCCGCGCATTTTTAATAAGGTTCCATCATGACTGATTTCGTCTACTCACCTCCAACCACGCCCTGGCTTGAAATACTTTATCAAGATAAAGATATCATGGTAGTTAATAAGCCTTCAGGACTACTATCCGTTCCGGGACGAGATCCTGCTTACGCCGACAGTACCTATAACCGCGTACTTGCAGAGTTTCCTCATGCCAAAATAGTACACCGTTTGGATATGGCGACCTCAGGTGTCATCGTGGTGGCATTATTGCGCAGCGCTGAGTCTGAGCTAAAGCGTCAATTTAGAGACCGAGAAACCGAAAAAACCTATTATGCGCGTGTGGCTGGTTACGTTAAAGACACTCATGGCAGCGTTAATCTGCCGCTGATTTGTGACTGGCCTAATCGACCGAAACAAAAAGTCGACCATAAGGTAGGTAAGCCATCGCAGACCCATTATGAAGTGATCAGTCGTGGTAAACGCTCAACCTTGGTCAAGCTGACACCGATAACGGGTCGTTCACATCAGCTCCGCGTGCATATGATGGCCTTGGGTCATCCGATTTTAGGCGATAACTTTTATGCTGACCCATTAGCGAAAAGACTCGCACCCCGTTTACTGCTGCATGCTCAGTCACTCACGATTACCCATCCATATACTAAAGCAAGAATGACTTTCAGTTGCGATGTTCCCTTTATGGAAGCTAAGGGAGAGCAGTAGCCTTCTTAGCAACTAAGCTGAGCCCACTGAGCTGTTCCTACTGAACTGAATCAACTAAGCAGCACTATCTAACGATGCAAACAAGTGAGCCCCGTCACTGACTTATTTGATAAATTGGTAGAATATTCCTCAGAAAATACGTAGATTGTTTAACTAACCAATAAGCAATTGACGTATTTATTATGGAAACCCCATTTCAAAGAGACTCACTCGATAATCAAATCTTATCTGCATTAATGAAAGAAGCCAGAACCCCTTTCGCAGAGCTAGCTAAACGCTTCGGAGTGAGCGCTGGTACCATCCATGTGCGCGTCGAAAAAATGAAGCAAGCAGGGATCATCACAGGGGCACAGATCACCGTTAACCCTAAAGCGCTGGGTTACGACGTCTGCTGTTTTATCGGTATCAACTTAAAAAGTGCCGGTGACTACCCCGCAGCAATCTCCAAACTCAATGCCTTAGAAGAGGTGGTTGAAGCCTATTACACCACAGGTAATTACAGTGTATTTGTAAAGGTAATGTGCCAGTCTATTGATGGACTGCAGCATGTTCTGATTAATCGTATCCAATCAATCGATGAGATCCAATCTACTGAAACACTCATCAGTCTGCAAAACCCGATTGTACGGGCGGTTAAGCCTTAAAACTAATAAAAATAAGTTATAAGTTTTAGTCATTACACCTAAATGTATCGGAAAGAGTTATAAACACTTTTTTCGACACCTTTGTTACCAACAGTTGAATTATATGTTACAACCTTGTCAACCGACTTAGTTCGGGTAGCTATAAAAAGCAAGAAAATAAGAAAAATATGACCGCG
The DNA here is from genome assembly GCF_052977265.1 of Shewanella sp. 0m-8. Classification (NCBI taxonomy): domain Bacteria; kingdom Pseudomonadati; phylum Pseudomonadota; class Gammaproteobacteria; order Alteromonadales; family Shewanellaceae; genus Shewanella; species Shewanella sp. 0m-8. The sequence continues at coordinate 216,571 of NZ_JBRIMB010000002.1, forward strand.
ACCCATGTAGGTTTAGGCAAATTGACAAGGAAAATGTTGTGAAAACTAAATTATCTATAGCGATTACTGCTGCACTCGTTTCTAACGCTGCACTTGCTGTCAGCCATGCTGATGAATCTCCAACTTACAAATCATTTGACGTGACTCAAACTGTCAAGCAACAAACAATGCACATTAATGCCCCCACCGTAAGCGGAATGCCTAACCAGTATGACGCGCAGCTAGCCAGAACAACTTTTCAATGGGCAAGTAAAACTCAGTCTGTACCGAGCTTAGCAGCTCTTTCTTTAGAGAATAAGGCTTCACATGCTGCTGAGTTTTATTTAGGAAAATTAACCGGAATATCTTCTTTAAAGCAGGGAGTAGCTCAAGCAGTTCTAGTTAATACACATGATCTAGGTCGCGGCCCTATCATTGCAAAATATAAACAAGAAGTTTCTGGAGTAGAAGTATTCAATCGTGAATTTAACATCATGATGGATCGTGACTTTAAACTTGTAGCATCTTCTGGTTATTTTGCGTCAGAAAGAGCAGCTAAATCTGTTTTTTCTGCTCTAAAGAACATTGATGGTGCATTTGGTGATGCAGCTAACTCTATCAGCGCAGCATTTAACGCAATGGGCGGCGACAAAAATGCTATTACGTTAAATGTAAAATCCTCAAATGATAAATATGAAAAATTTGCAGTCGTTAACTCTTCAAACAGCAAAGTAATCGTTGGCGAACCTAGAGCTAAAAAAGTATTTTTCGAACATAAAAACAAAATGGTAGCTGCTCACTACGTAGAAATAGAAACTGGTGAGTTTGACAGCCGTGATTCAGAATATTTTGGCTACGTCATTTCAGCTAAAACGGGTGAAGTGCTATTTAAGAAGAACCTCACTAGCCACGCCGCTGATTTTAATTACCGTGTCTATGCAGATGCAGACGGTAAACCCTGGGACAGCCCACACGGTAATGTTATGCCAGCCCCTGCTGGAAGTGATACTGACGCCTACCTAACAGCTCCTTATCTAGATGCACCAATGGTGTCATTAAAGTCTGGCCCTATCAGTACTAGGGATCCTTGGTTAGCGAGCGATGCAACTTCTACTCAAGGTAACAACGTCACCGCATATGTTGATGCAATTGCACCGCAAGGGCTTTCCAATGGCGATTATCTTGCCGATATAACAAGCAGCAATACATTCGATTACCCATACAATGATAAAGAAGCTGAATATTCAGTAAACAACCGTAAGGCTGCAATTGTTAACCTATTCTTCATGAATAACTATTTACATGATGACTTCTATGACCACGGTTTTGATGAAGTATCAGGTAATGCTCAAGCATCAAACTACGGCCGTGGTGGCGTTGAAGGTGATGCACTAAACGTAGAAGTCCAAGATAACTCAGGCTTTAATAATGCCAATATGAGTACACCTGCCGATGGCGGCTCTCCGCGCATGCAAATGTACCTATGGGAAACAACCCAAGCTGTAAATGGCGTTGATTTTGGTATCGCAGCTACATCCCATACCTCTATTGGTATGTTGGAAAATATTGGTTTTTCAGTATTTGGCCCGGATACATTCAAGGTTTCAGGAAGTGTCGTTCGTATTGATGATGGATCAACTGTAACCGATGGCGCTGCAGGCACTATTTATGACGGTTGTGAAGCAACAACCAATGCTGCTGATATAACCGGTAATATTGCAATAATCGATCGCGGCGCTTGTGCATTTACCCAAAAAGTTAAACATGCTCAAGATGCTGGCGCCATTGCTGTAATCATCGCGAATAATAAAGATGCTGATGCCGTAATTACTATGGCTGGAGATGATGAAAGCATCACCATTCCTGCCATGATGGTTTCGCAAAATGAAGCGGCGGCTATTTATGCGCTACTAGATGCAAATGAAACAGTGTCGATAGATATGTTCAAAAATGATTTATCCCGTGTTTTCAAGGATAGTTCATGGGATAACGCTATTGTTGCACATGAATGGGGACACTACATAAGTAACCGTTTAGTCGGTAATGGATCGGGTCTAAGCAGTAATCAAGCTCGCTCTATGGGTGAAGGTTTTGGTGACTTCCATGCCCTACTGTTCGGCTCTGACGCTGCGGATAACTTAATCACTGGCAATGAAAACTATGCCGGTGGATATGGTGATACTACTTATGTAGCTAGTTTTGTTAATGGTATTCGTGAGTTCCCATACTCGACTAATATGGAAATCAATCCATCGACCTTCGCTTATGTGGAACGCGACCCAGAAGTTCATGGCTCTGGTGCCGTTTATGCAGCCATGTTATGGGACGCATTCATTGGGCTAGCAAATGATGAGCGACATACTTTTGATGAAGCAAAAGAGCTGATGAAAGGCTACCTTGTTGCTGGTTATAAGATGATGCCTATGGCACCGACCTTTACTGAAGGTCGTGATGCGCTTTTAGCTGCCGCATTTGCAAATGATGAACAGGATTACAAAGTTATTCTCGGTGCCTTTGCTCGTCGTGGTATGGGGCTAGGAGCTAAATCGCCAAGCCGTTTCTCTACCGATCACGCAGGTGTTGTTGAGTCATACAAAACGACCTTATCTGCTTTTGAAGTAGCTGATCACCAGTTAGATACTGATTACGAAGGGTCGACACTAGGCTATTGCTCAAAAGATAGCATTTTAGATAAAGGCGAAACGGGTACAGTTAGTTTCACTATTGAAAATGGTGGAGACAGCCTGTTAACAGACTTAACGGGTACTATCGAAGTCGTCAGTGACCACGATATCACTTTTGCTAATGATGGTAAGGTCAGCTTTGCAGATATCAATTTATTTGCATCCGCTACAAGTGAGCCTATTGAATTTACGCTAAACGAAGCTGGTACGGGAGACGAGTTAGTACTTAAGTTTGTACCAAACCTTGCCGACGGCGTAGAAGCTGATGAGTACACGCTATCAACAACAGTCAATGTTGACTTTGAGACCCGTGAGCTAGTTGGTACCACTCAATATGAAGATTTGAATACACTTTCAAGGCTTAAAGATTTCACCGAAACTGTGTTGGTTGGTGGTGATATGGCAAAGGGTACCTTTGGTCTAGATCAGTGGGATGCAACGGATGGCTTTATCTCTGCTACCGGCAATAGCTTTACCTCTGATGTAGGATACCAAACACGTCCAACATCTGTAGGTTACGACGGCGAGTTTACTATTGCTTTCTGGCATTTATATAACTTAGAAGCGGGCTACGATGGAGCTGTTGTTGAAGTCAGTATTAATGGCGGAGATTGGGCTGATGTTACTAAAATGGGCGGAACATTCCTAGGTGATGGCTATACCGATACCGCTCTTGAAGAAACTGAAGCTGCAATTGCCGGACAAGATACTTTCTCAGGCCTAAATTATGGTTGGGAAACCATTAGCTTTGGTGAGTCTTTGAATGGTAACGAAGTCCAGTTCCGCTTCCGTATTGCAACTGACTCAGCTGTAGTGCCTGAACCTGAATTTGGTTTTGCCGCTGGTTGGTATATTGATGACATCACGTTCACGAATACACAAACCAGCATCTTCTCTAATGTTATAGCGGGTGATACATACGCCTGTGACAACCGTCTTCCAACCGTGACAGCAAGTGCTAGCGCAACGAGCGTAGATGAAGGTGAAGCTGTAACGCTGTCTTCTAAAGTTGTTGATCCTAACGCTGCAGATAGCCATACCTATAGCTGGAAGCAGCTCTCAGGAACGAGTGTAGAACTCATTGATGCAGACAAAGCCGTTGCGACCTTCAATGCACCTATGGTTGAAGAGAACGAAACTCTTGAGTTTGAAGTCACTGTCAACGATGGTACAGCTGATGTAACTAGTAAAGTTAGCGTTAAGGTTGAAGATGAAGTTGAAATCAACATTGTCGATACTAGCGGTGGCTCATTAGGTTGGTTATCACTAATACTACTTCCGCTTGCTGGACTTCGTCGCCGCAAATAACGCTTTTAGCGACATAAGATAGTGCTGTAAAAATGTACTTCACAATAAAAAAGCCATAACGAAAGTTATGGCTTTTTTATTCTGCTTTATTCGTCGTTTTAATAGTACTCAGCCTTGCTACGCCCGCTATAATCGATTTCTATTTCGACCAGGATCAGCTTTTCATGCCCCTTAAGCATTAGGTATAGCTCGTATAAATCAGCATTGTTATCTACAGGCGTTAGACGGTAAGTTTCAGAGGCAATAGTTTCAATTGTAAAGGACGGCTCTACAAAATCGACAGTTTGCTTACTTTGCACAACAAAGCTGCCTTTAAGTACACCAGATTCCGACATATTCGGGTTAAACACAGCTGTGCCTGTAACTAACCGGGGGGTGTCAGCAGTATATTTATCACCGTTTAATAAGTAACTTCTACCATTTGGCTTCAATGTTTCAGTTTGTCGTTTTAATGAGGATGTTACTAAAGGTTCTGCCGCAACGTCAGCAATTAAATTCGCATTGGAATTGGCGTTAGTATCTTCATTGCTAGGATTAACCCCTAGAGTTGTTACCGGAGTTGCTTTATCTGCAGTACAACCGGCACCTAGACACAATAGTGCCAGTAAGGGGATTAGTCTCATAAGATTGCTCCAAATAAAATCTTTATATGTACTTGCTCTTTGATTTGTACATTATCATAACATTAGACATTTTGAAGATTTTAGAATGATTTAAATCTCAAACAGGTTGGTCATCACCTTATAAAGTTCAGTGCCTTGGTACACAGAAGCTGAGGCAAAATGTAGGATAGGTACACAATCTTGCTGAAGGCTAAGCGGAGTTAACTCTTTATCTGTGCCATATAGATCCAGCCTTAATATATTTGCCAATGGACGACCCGCATCAAGCTTTTCACCGAGCACAGCTTGATACTCAACAAGGCCTGCCGTTGGTGCATGAAACTTTTTATAATCTTTCAGGTAACAGCCATACCTTGTCATTTTGGCAGGTTCAACCTTATCACTGACCACACCACGATGACTTAAATAAGCCAAAATACCCATCGCATCATTGGCCGCATCTTCCATATCGATACGTTCTTGGCTTCCAAGCTCTAAAGTAAACGCCCCAACAGGCACCTTAAAGCTGCGTCCTTGAGACTGTACAAATTCGGTTAATTGCCACCAGGGGCAAAATGCCGCTTCATCCATAGCGCCGCCAAAGTCATTAGGGATCACTAAGCTATAAGGAATAGAAAAGTAAGCCGCTGAAGCCACATCGTATTGTGGGCAATATAGATGTTTACACGATTTAGGCCCTGTATGTAGATCTATCACAATATCAGCTGCATGCGCTAAAGACTGCAAAGTCACCGCAAGGCGCTTTCCAGTTGTCACGCCCCATTCACTGTTTAGATGCAACTGGCAAGACTCTATTAGATGTAAACGAAAGGCTTGAGTAAGCGCCTCATTATCTAAATGAGAATGCTGCAGATACCAACTGGCAACATCAAGGTTATGATCTAAGTATTCGCGGTTCCAATTCACCCCAGTAATAGGGTCGAAACGTCCCAGGGTAAACTCACCGCTTTTCTGATTAATACCTAGAGGGTTGGCTAGCGGCAACAGAGTCACCTCACCTCTTACATCCATTTTTTCTAATCGTTTCATCAACTGAAAAATAACCGCGTTACCCTGCACCTCAGCGCCGTGTACATTGGCTTGAATAAAAACCTTAGGCGCTAATGGGTCTTTGCCTGCCATACGATAAACAGGAACATTCAGTTCCTGTCCTGTCGCCAATTCACCGACTTTCAGGCTCGATTGGGTAAATTCCATAAATTACCGTGTTCCTAGCAATTAGTTTAAATGAGGCTTCAAAGCTTTAGTTTTCACCTCATAGCTTTCAAATATTCAGCTTTCAAACATTTAGTTTTCCAGGCCTTAACTTTCAAATAAGTTTTCATGCAGGGCGCGGATCACATTAGCCGCCTCGGCCTCATCGACCAAAATACACAAGTTATGTGGACTCGCTCCTTGGCAGATCATACGTACATTATAAGTTTCCAGTACTTCAAATACCCTTCGGCACACGCCTGGCGTCGAGGCAATATTGTTGCCAATCACCGCAACCAAGGCTAAACCATCTTCAACACGCACGCGGCAATGCTGCGACAACTCTTGCAATAACGCCTCGCTAAGTAAGCCCTGCCCACTTGAGTCAGAGCCAGTTTTATCTAAGGTTAATGCCACATTGACCTCAGATGTGGTGATTAAATCAACACTGATCTTATGGCGGGCTAAGGTTGCAAATGTTTCAGCCAAGAAGCCTTGCGCATGCAGCATTTGTAAGCTGTGAAGATTAAGTAAAGTTTGATCGCGGCGCACGGCAACGGCGCGGTATACCGGCTCACTTTGCACCGTATGGCGGATCCAAGTGCCGCCCTGTTCAGGAGCCCAGCTTGAGCCAACAAACACCTGAATTTTTTGTCTTACGGCAGGCAATATTGTTGCAGGGTGTAAAACTTTAGCGCCAAAGGTCGCCATCTCAGCGGCTTCATTAAAGCTAATTTCGGCAATCGGACTGGCATTAGGCGCAAGTCTTGGGTCTGTGGTGTAAATGCCGGCTACATCGGTCCAGATCTCAACCGCTGTCGCTTGCAATGCTTCGGCCAGCAATGCGGCTGAATAGTCGCTACCACCACGGCCAAGGGTTGTGGTGTTGCCTTCACTATCTGCGCCCACAAAACCTTGAGTCACAATCACTTGCTCTGCAAGTAGTGGCTTAAGATGTGTTTGAGCAAGCTCAGCAATCTGTTCTATTTGGGGTTCGGCGCGGCCATGGTGGCTATCGGTGCGCAGTACTTGACGCACATCAAATGCTGAAGCGTTAGCGCCCTTCTCTCTTAACACTGCAGCAAAAAACACAGATGAGCACATCTCGCCCTGGGATAGGAGTTCATCCATCACGGCTTTGCTACGGGTAAGCTTTAAGCGTTCGCTTAGGGTCGCGATATGGCTCAAGGTACGATCAATTTGAGCCGCCACATCACTTGGGCTGCCTAGCTTATCTAGAATTTGATATTGAATAGAAGCGATCTTTTTAATCAGCGCCTTTGACTCTTCCGCGCTGGTTTCTGCCTGCGTGAGTGCCACTAACTGATTGGTCACGCCACTCGAGGCGCTAACAACTACCACTCGGGTTTGTGGATTAGCAATAATAATATCTGCACAGCGATGCATGGCGTCATAGTCAGCCACTGAAGTGCCACCAAACTTGGCGACGTTTAACTGTGTTTGCTCTTGCGAGCTTGTAGATAATGAAGCATCGACTAACGACATAGTACTGCCTCCACATTATATAGAGACGGCTGACACTGACTAAATTGGGTATTTTGAATAACTAACATGAATAAGCTCCGAACTAACTTCGTTCGAAGAGCCTGGTGCAATGATATGCACCCCATAAGATGGGGAAACAGCGATCGTCACCAGAAGCTCTCCACCATAAAAAACATTGGTGACAATCGACAGGATTCAGCCTGCACAACCAACATTCAAGCCTGACCAAATGGCATTGAATATCTCGGCGCTAATCTCCCTCATAAGCCATCATAGGAGTTTGGTCCCCTCCAACTTACTACCTAGTTAGCGCTCCTCTTCTGTACTTACCTTGTATGAAGCAAATTACTTTCGAAAAAGCTGCTTTGTATACAAAATAACAGGTTAAAAAATATCAAAAAATAACCAATTAAGTCAATGGAAATCTTAGATGATTTAATTTCATACCATATCTGGAAGCTCCATGACCCAATTGACCCGAGGAGAAAATGCGCCCAACAATGTTTCTTGGCAAGGCAACAAGCAAGGAACAAGTTGCAATTGATCCGCTTCAACATAATAAATGGCATTTTGATTAAACTGGTAGCCGAGTTTAATGGCCGAGGCCTTATCGGTTGATATTGCCCAACTCTTTTCCATATGCTTTCTATCTTGAGATGCGCCTATCATTGCTCGGTAGGGAAAGCCCGATCTGTGTATTTCATGTTGAAGTTTTCGGTCTAAAAGACCATTTTGGCAAGGAGTCAGCACGACTCCTTTTGGGTTGTACGCAGTGATGATAGCGAACGATAATTGAGAGGATAAGGTTTGAGTAAACAGAAATTCAGTTTGTTGATAAGTGTGCCAAAGGCTGTCGACTGAGTTGTTCATTGCTAACAAATTCTCCGATTTAGGTGGGATTATTATAGCAAACTCGTTAGCGCTTCCTAGTTACGTGATACAGGTCACACGCGACAAAAATATCAAAACTAATTAAATCAATACTATAGTTTGCAAATAGTGATCTAAATCATATCATCAAGTAATTTTGTTAACATTTCATTTGTTAACAAATGCCTAAAACGAGTACAATAGGGCTTGTTGATTGACTCACGCCGATACATGTAACGAACACATTTTGTTACATATATCTGAAACAGATAGAAGAGTAATCCACACAGCTGTATCAAATGTGATCTATGTTTGATTTAACATTTAAACTTCATAGAAAACGGTCGTTAAGGAACTTTTTCCTACAATTGTTAATCGAAGTTTATACAGTTCACGTTTTTCCATATGTGAGATACCCATACTTTGCTTATCATGCAGTGTGTTGCTGTTTCGAGCCAGTTTTGAAAGCACCTACGTGTATCAGTGATTTATCAGCATAACTAGATGGAGTATAAACTTTATTATACTCATGGTTAGAATTGACAGAGATTAGGTAATTAATATGCAAAACCCGCACATTCTTATTGTTGAAGATGAAGCAGTAACAAGAAACACACTTAGAAGTATTTTTGAAGCAGAAGGATATGTGGTCACTGAAGCCAATGACGGCGCTGAAATGCATAAGGCTATGCAAGACAACAAAGTTAACTTGGTCGTTATGGATATTAACTTACCAGGCAAAAACGGTCTTTTACTAGCTCGTGAACTTCGTGAAATTAATAATATCGGTCTAATCTTCCTAACAGGTCGTGATAACGAAGTTGATAAGATTCTAGGTCTTGAAATTGGTGCTGATGATTATATCACTAAGCCATTCAACCCACGTGAATTGACAATCCGTGCACGTAACCTATTAACTCGCGTTAATAGCACAGGTACAGATTCTGAAGAGAAAAGCGCAGTTGAGTTCTACCGTTTCAACGGTTGGAGCCTTGAAATCAACAGCCGTTCTCTTGTTAGCCCACAAGGTGAGTCATACAAGCTACCGCGCAGCGAATTCCGCGCTATGCTTCACTTTGTTGAGAACCCAGGTAAGATCTTAAGCCGTGCAGACCTTCTAATGAAGATGACTGGCCGCGAGCTTAAGCCACACGACCGTACTGTTGACGTAACAATCCGTCGTATCCGTAAGCACTTCGAAAGCTTACCTGATACGCCAGAAATCATCGCAACAATCCACGGTGAAGGTTACCGTTTTTGCGGTAGCTTAGAAGATTAATTCTAAGCTCCGTTTCAGTACTAATTGAAGTGCTGATAAATAAAAAGCCAGTCAATTGACTGGCTTTTTTTATGTTTATATTTAATCCACCGCTAAGAGTGAATGGCAGCGTCCAATAATTAGAGTATCTACTTAAATAAAATTGAGTTTAATTGAGGCTCAAGATTATTTTTCGAATAATAACAAAGCATCCCCCCAACAATTAACTACCTACAAAGTAGTAGTCGATTGATGCTATTCCATCGGTTGGCATAAATTGCACAAATACTATTGCGCCATCATTCAGCATCTAAGCTAACTATTAATCATATTTAATTTAAAATTCATCATTATTAAAAACGTAGCAATGATCATTAATAATTAATCACCACTACGCTTTACACTTAATAATCAAGAACAAACCAATTACTTTAGTTGACGGTCTAAAAAGTCTGCTAATGAGCGATATAGATGTACCCTCACCTTCTCACCGCGCATCGAGTGCTTAGAGCCCGGATAATCGATCATCTGAAACAACTTACCCTCATCCTGCAGCGCCTTATACACGCGCGTACTGTTCTCAAATAGGACATTATCATCAGCCATACCATGGTACATCAGCAAACCTGACTGATAGCCGGTCACATACGGCAGCACACTGCTGGCCTCATAACCTTCAGCATTCGTCTCAGGGTGGCCTAAGTAACGCTCAGTGTAGTGAGTATCGTAAAGTGACCAGTCTGATACTGGCGCACCTGAAATAGCCGCCTTAAAGTAATCCGGCGCCTTAAATAGGCTCATTAACGCCATATAACCGCCATAGCTATGGCCATAGATTGCGATATTATCAGAATCGACGAAAGGCAAAGTACGTAGGTAATCCACGCCCACCTTCTGATCGTTAACCTCTACCTCACCAAGCTGCTTATAAATCACATATTCAAACTTGGTGCCACGGTGCGCCGAGCCACGGTTATCGAGCTGATAAACAATATAGCCTTGTTGCAACAGGTGCTGAGTAAAGTAGTCTTGATGACTCCAGCTGTTCACCACCAGCTGCGCATGTGGGCCGCCATAAACGCGCACCACCACAGGATACTTCTTCGATGCATCAAAGTTCGTCGGTTTAAACAATCGGTATTGCAACATCTGGCCATCTTCAGCCTTTAGTTCACCAAATTCAGGTACCTGCCATAAACCAAAGTAGTTATATAGCGGGTGACCCTGTTTAACCTCATTTTGCTCAACCCAGGCTAGGCGCTCACCGCTACGGTCGTGCAGGCTCACCTGTGGCGGCTGTGAAAGACTACTAAAATAATCGAGGTACACTGGTTTATTGTCGGCAAATACCGCCTCGTGCATACCGCTACGCTGGCTGATGCTTTCAACCTTGCCACCACTGAGTGCCACGCGATAAAGTTGCTTCTCGGTGACCTTAGTCTTGCGACCGGTGAAGTAAATTTCGCCAGCTTTTTCGTCAACATATTCAACCGCATCGACCGCCCAATCACCAGAGGTTAGCTGGCGAAAAACCTTGCCATCTAGACCAATCAAATACAGATGATTAAAACCGTCTCGCTCTGACGCCCAGATAAATGCCTTTTGCTGCTTTAAAAAGTGCAAATCGTCATTGAGGTTGACCCAAGCTTTGCTGCGCTCTTTAACTAGGTCTTTACCGTTTTTAATATCATCAATTGCCACAACACGTAAGTCTAGCGCTTGCTGATCTCGGCTCTGCCACTGATACGACAAATGCTTACTATCAGGCAACCACTTAACTCGCGGCAAGTAGATATCGGTATCTTTACCTAAATCCACCCAAGCGACTCGTTTATCTTTAAGGGTCACTACGCCAAGCTCGACCTTGACGTTATTCTCGCCCGCATAGGGATAACGCTGCTCGGTCAGCTTAATTCCGTCGGCATAAATTTCATTGCGGGTAACCAATTCCACGCCCGATTCATCGATGCGAGTATAGGCAATCGCCGACTCATCCGGCGCCCACCAGTAACCCGTCATTCTGCCCATCTCTTCTTGAGCTACAAATTCGGCCATGCCATTTTTAATCGCGCCGCCGCCATCGGTAGTCAGCGCGGTGATCTTTTGCGTTTTTAAGTCCAACACATACAAGTTTTGCTCACGCACAAACGACACAAAATGCCCTTTAGGCGAGAGTCTCGCATCAGTCGCAAAGCCCTCACCCGTTTCAAGCAGTTTTACCTTGTTGTCATTGACCGAGTAGTAGTACAGCAAGCCCGCAGCGGGAATTAAAATCGCCTCACCATCGTCAGACCAAAAGTATTCCATGATCCCCTGACCATAAATACGCTGACGCTCACGGCGCGCCTTTTCTTCGTCAGACAATTCACCCGCTTCAAGCTTATCAGCATCAATCAATACGCTTTGCTTGCCGCTTGCTACGTCCATCTGCCATAAGTCATACAAATGTTGATTGTCTTTGCGTCCAGCAAGATAGGTAACACGCTTACCATCTGGTGACAGCTTTAGCCCGCGTGGGCTGCTGCCAGCAAGAGCAGGAGATGCGTACATACGCTCGATAGTGAGTGGCTCGATGCCACCGGGGAGTGATGATGCTTGAGCAGTTGCTGTAGAGCTCAGCACCAAAGGCAAAGAGGCTAGCAGTAAACTCATCCAATTCTTTTTCATTATTATTCCCTGGATTAATCGCGAAATCTTATTCAGTCGTTCCAAATTGAAAGTTAGACTGAAAATTCGCCTACATTGTGCCTTAATCATTAGCAAAACAAAAACTATGCACTCAAACCCTGCTTTAGTCCTACTTGAGAGCAATCAAGCAGAAAGCCAATCTTTACGGCTGAAAAAACTAGCGCACTGAGGTATCATCGCCACAATAATAAAGAATACACTTTTGTCCTGACCTCAAACTCAATTTACTCACGTAAAATTGTATAGGAAACAAGATGCAAACTCTGGCTGAAAACCTGACATCACAAGCAATTTCTCCTACTCTTGAAAAACTTATCCTTACCCTAGCTAACACCTCTAAAGAGATTAGCCACGCAGTACGCCACGGCGCACTAGCAGGCGTGTTAGGCGCAACAGAACAAGAAAACGTTCAAGGCGAGACTCAGAAGAAACTCGATATCATCACCAATGATATGCTCAAAGATGCCCTAAAGGCCGACGGCACAGTGCGTGGTATCGCATCGGAAGAAGAAGACTACGTGGTTGAAGCCGATGCTAACGGCGAGTTCCTAGTATGTTTTGACCCACTAGATGGCTCTTCTAACATCGATATCAACTCGCTTGTAGGTACTATCTTCTCTGTATTGCCAGCCCCTGCTGGCGAGCTAACTGAAAAAAGTTTCTTGCAAGCAGGTCGTAACCAGGTTGCGGCGGGTTATGTGCTATACGGTCCATCAACCATGTTGGCATTAACGACTGGTCAAGGCGTACAGCTATTTACCCTAAACCCAGAAACTAACGAGTTTTTGCTAACAGATGGCGCAATGGCTATCAGCAAAGACACTGGCGAGTTTGCGATTAACATGTCAAACCAACGCTTCTGGGAAGCGCCAATGCAGACTTACATCAGCGACTTGCTGCTAGGTCAAATTGGCCCACGTGAAAAGTCATTTAACATGCGCTGGATTGCAGCCATGGTTGGCGACGTACACCGCGTACTTTGTCGCGGCGGTATTTTCACTTATCCGACAGATAATAAGAACCCAGAAAAGCCATACAAGCTGCGTTTAATGTACGAAGCTAACCCAATGGCATTCTTGGTAGAGCAAGCAGGCGGTAAAGCGTCTACGGGTTATGAAACCATTATGGATATTGAGCCAACTGAGATTCACCAACGTGTAGCGGTTATCTTAGGCTCAGCCAATGAAGTTGATGCTTGTCTTGAATACCACGGTATTGATTACAGCGAAGAACCTGCTGTATAGGTAATAAGATAGGTCCTAGGGGTTGAGATAGGTCCTAGGTCCTAGGTCCTAGGTCCTAGGTTCTAGCAAAAGCCGAAGAAAAAGCGCAATCCTATGTTAGTAGGGTTGTGCTTTTTTTTGCGCCTAGCTTTTTGGCACAGGGAGCTTGTTGTTATCAGGCTGCGCCTGACTTTTAAGTTAGACTGCGTCTAACAACTGAAGCAATCAAGCTGCGCTTGATAAACGTCGTTGCTATGCAACCTATCAGGCTGCGCCTGAACTCTAAGTTAGACTGCGTCTAACAACTAAAGTCGTGAGCTTCCAGCTCACACACGGCCAAGAGGGGATCAGAAAGCCAACAGCAACACTCTCTTGGCTAATTCATTCAAAAGAGTCCCTGCCGCCCCGACGAAGTTGTTGATCCTCACTCATTTTCGAAAATATCTAACGCCTCATATTCGCCATTTGATAGGCAGGAAGCCTGAATGTCTTGAAGTGCATGGGTGCACGAGAAAGACCATGGCTCACCTAAGGCTATTTAGGCATCCATGCCTCAATCACGACATTTACTTCAATGACCTCGGCAACTCCGATGGGGAACTGGTGTTTTCTGTGAGCTAAACGGGGAATTGAGATTAGATATTTGAATATTTACTCTGACCCTGAGGGATCCCCAGGAATTTAATAGCATGCTTGTGGATCCCGAACTAAGCCTTGCAGTGTCTTAATGGCCGTTCGCCAATGCGACTTCAGCAGCCTCAACTTCCTGTCTTTGTATGCTCTCAAGCCTATAAACTGGTTTGAGAGCACGTTGCGGTGCTTTATTGAGTTCGCTTGATATTGCCTGTGTTTACCAGCAGCTTTGACGGCTAAACCTAACAGATAAAGCACAAATTGAGATAGGCAGGCAATGAGTAACAATACACTTAGCCTGCTCGAGATCCGAGTACCACTATCATTCATTTTTAGCCCTGTTTTGACATCTCTAAAGCCTTCTTCTATCTGCATCCTTGTCGCATAAATCTTAACGACTCTTTTAGCCGTAGCACTTGAGTTACAAAGTGATGTAG